>DATAEX010000132.1:0-3575 GCA_036257765.1 Bacteroidales bacterium | reverse complement strand
GTAATTTCGGCCTGTATTAGCCGGACAGAAACCGGATCTATAAATACAACCAAGGAGCAAAATCAACAGATTGTAAAGTATGCACAGGGATTTGCGCTAAACTTATCCGGAAAAACCACTGTACTCACAGTTAAGAATCCATGGCAAAACGCCACAGGAATTGTTTACAGGTACATTTTAAGTGATACTATTAAAACCTCACATTTTATTGATGATTTTACATGGGCAGTAAAAACCCCTGTGAAAAATGTTATATGCCTTTCAACCACCCACGTTGGATTAATTTCATTCTTTGGACTTACCAAATCGATTACCGGGGTGTCGGGGAAAAATTATATCGTTAACGAATTGGTCAGACGTGAGATAGAGAATGGAAATATTTTTGATGTAGGTTATGATGAGGGCCTGAATTACGAATTGATAGTCAAGCTAAAACCTGATGTTGTATTCGCATACGGGGTGAGTGTTTCAATTACCAATACCGTAAGAAAACTGAATGAATTAGGTATCCCGGTAGTATTAATTGGCGAATATCTCGAACCGGATCCGCTTGGTAAAATGGAGTGGGTTAAGGCAGTTTCGGCCTGTTATGGCATGTATGATATGGTCTCTCAAAAATTCGATTCAGTAGCTGACAGATATACAGAGCTTGCTGGAATGGCCGGAAAAACAGGGAATAATCCTGAAGTACTTCTTGGCCTTCCCTGGAGAGGGAATTGGTATGTATCAGGCGCCCGCAGTTATATAGCGAGATTGATAACCAATGCAGGAGGAAATTATATCTGGCGTGATCTTGATTTTAACGAAAGCAGACCATTAGGGCTTGAAATGATATATGAAAAAGCTTTGACTGCTGATTTTTGGATCAATCCGGGCGAAGCAAGAACAAAAAATGAAATTATTTCCGTGGATCCGCGGTTTGCCAATCTGCCGTGCATGATAAGCGACAGGGTATATAATAACGATAATAGAATGTCTCCAACCGGCGGTAACGATTTTTTTGAAACCGGAGTGGTTGAACCCGATATAATACTTTCCGATCTGATAGCTATTTTGCAGCCGCATTTACTACCTTCGTATAAACTTAAGTATTACAGGAAGGTCAATTAAACTTAATGATTCATTCTTCTCTGGCCAAAGGATCCAGTAAGCGGCAAACCCTGATATTCATTAGCCTGGGTGTGTTGTTACTGCTATTTGTTTTAATGGATTTGCTTACAGGGACAGTTAAAATTCCTGTTTCCAATTTTCCCGCCATTCTTACCAATTCAGATAATATTAATCCGGTCTGGAAAACCATTTTTTATGATTTCAGGATTCCTAAAACAATAACAGCAATACTGGCCGGTTGTGCACTCTCGGTCAGCGGACTTCAAATGCAAACCATATTCAGAAATCCGCTCGCTGGTCCCGATGTACTTGGGGTGAGTTCAGGAGCAAGCCTTGGTGTAGCCTTAGTTGTGATGGGTTTTGGCGATACAATCATAGCGGATAACATGGGCTTTCTGGGAAGCTGGATCCAAATTATAGCTGCGTGGATAGGTGCAGGAATAGTTCTGTTTCTTATTTTGATTGTATCATTGCGTGTAAGGGATATAATGACGATCCTTATCCTTGGTATATTATTCGGTAGTGCTGCTTCAGCCTTGGTGAGTATTATGCAATACTTCAGCCCTCAGTCGCTTCTCAAGGCTTTTGTTATCTGGTCGATGGGAAGCCTGTCCAATCTGACCGCTGTTCAGCTTAATGTTTTGTCGATAAGCCTCGCAGTGGGGTTTATATTGACTCTGATTTCCATAAGGATAATGAATGTAATGCTTCTTGGCGATAATTATTCCCAAAGTATGGGTGTGAATATCCGAACAGCAAGAGTACTGGTTTTTCTTTCAACGAGTCTTTTATCGGGAAGCATAACAGCATTTTGCGGACCGGTAGCATTTATTGGCATTGCAGTACCACACCTATCCCGGCTTGTTTTTCGTACGGCAAATCATTTTATATTGATACCGGCGTCGATCCTGATTGGTTCCATGGTAATGCTTCTGGCGGATGTTATATCTCAACTTCCGGGATCGGGTCTTATTCTTCCTGTAAATTCAGTGACTGCTATATTAGGAATTCCGGTTGTGATCTGGGTTATTATTTATAACAGACGATTTGTCAGCCTGAACGGATGAAAACTGAATTTCAAACCGATATGCCAATCGTTCTTGACGATTTGAAAATAGGTTACCGTAAGACCGGAAAAAGCGTATCCATTTTTGGGCCCATAAAAGCAACAATAAGGGAAGGTGAAATGGTAGGTCTTATTGGCCGGAATGGTATTGGCAAAAGCACACTTCTAAGGACTCTTGCAGGTTTACAACCACTGACAGGAGGCAAAATTTACTTAAATGGAATTTCAATAAAGAAAATAAGCCTCAAGGAAATGGCGCATCTGGTCAGCTACGTTTCTACAGATACTGTCCGGGGATTTCAGATACATGTTAGGGAGATTATTACTTTGGGACGATTTCCCTATACGGGTTGGCTTGGAAGGCTGGATCAAAATGATAAAGTAGCAATTTCCGATGCAATTCTGCATACCAGGATATCTCATTTGCTGAATAAATCAGTGCTTGAGATAAGTGACGGTGAACGTCAGAAAGTAATGATAGCGCGGGCTTTGGCCCAGGATACTCCAATTATAATTCTGGATGAGCCCACTGCATTCCTGGATCTTCCGTCTCGTTTTGAGATTTTGCGTCTGCTGAATGATCTGACAATTAATAATGGTAAAACTATACTGTTTTCAACGCATGACCTGCAAATTGCCATGGATGTTGCCGATAAACTTTGGCTAATGTCCGGAGAAGAGATTTACCAAGGGTCACCTGAAGATTTGTTAATTAATGGGGCATTTCGTAAATTGTTTTTAAGTTCGCCCACAGAATTTGATCCGGTATCAATGCAGTTCCGCTTCTTCAGAGAGTTTAAAAAGAAAATCAGGATTACAGGTGACCTCCGGTTAAGATCACTGACTCAGAGGGCTATGGAGAGAATTGGTATTGGTATTACTAATGATAAAGCAGATTTGTTAATCGAGATTAAGGAGATAAATGAAAAACATGAATGGCATCTTATAGGATCAGGCACTGAAAATATCTTTTTCTCAATCTATGATCTGGCTATATTTCTGAAAATGAACTTTTTAACCAATACAAATATCTGACTATGAACACAATGAAAAAAATTGTATCCTACATTCTGATTGCATGCGTCCTTATGTTCACTATAATTGCCATTCTAGGCATCTGGGATGTAATTGACCTGCAAAATATCATGATGAACACTATTTTTTCCCTGATTGTGATTTTTGCTGCTTCTGCAATTATTTTGTTTATTTATACCGTATTCATGAAAGATCAGGATTCAACGAATCCCTGATTAGTATTTTTCTCTTTTTTTCATAAACATGTTATCAATACTAATTCCAGTCTATAATTTCAATATAGTTAAATTGGTCACAGATCTGCGAAGTCAGGCAATCTCTGCCGGTATTCCCTTTGAGATTATAGTTCTGGATGATTGTTCGT
>DATAEX010000124.1:0-2999 GCA_036257765.1 Bacteroidales bacterium | reverse complement strand
ATGCATGAATGATAACCTGGGCTCAAACCGTGTATAAGTTGCTCCCCTGGTTATATATACCGGCATGCGGGCTCCGAGGTATAAACTAAAAACGGGACTAATTCTAAATTCATCTCCAAAATAAGCCGCAAACCTTCGGGCATACTTTTCAGGTATTTGCGAAGGGTTGATGAGTGAAGAATCAGAACCGTATTCGATATCAGTAACGGCGGAAGGATATTGTGTTTGAAAGAGATAATTTAATCCCGCTGAAATTTTGTGTTTTTCAGACGGATAAAAGTAGAAGTCGGTTTTATAATTTATATCCACTATACCCGAATACAATTGGGCTGCATAAATTCGCTGTCTTGCAGTAACATCATGAAAATAGCGGTTATAAACGACAGATGTATTGGCAAATAACTTTTGAGAAAACAGATGATTCCAACGTAAAACAGCTGCCTGATTCCCGTAATGCAATCCATAACGGATTGTTTTTACCCATGATGAATCTGTTGAATAAGCAGTGTTATCCCTTCCCTGGTAAAAGCTTAGATAAACCCGGTCACTCTTTGTTACCAGAAAATTCAGTTTTGCATTTACATCATAAAAATTATAATCGCTATAATAGTTTGAGATTTCAAATGGTCTGAGGATAAGGTCGATTGTGCTTCTTCTTGCAGAAATAAAAAATGAACCTTTATTGTTCATAATAGGCCCCGTTAAGGTTAATCCGCCCGTAACCGTTCCGATTTGAAAGTCACCCTCAAAATTCTGAGAATTACCCTCCCTCATGGTAATATCCAATACAGAACTCAAATGATCGCCAAAAGATGCCGGAAAACCGGCCTTCAACAGGTAAGCGCTTTTAATAGCCGAAGAATTGAATATACTCACCATGCCTAACAGATGAACCGGATTGTATAAAGTAGCCTCATCAAGTTGAACAAGATTTTGATCGGTATTTCCTCCCCTGATAAAGTATCCGGGTCTGCCATCCAACCCTGATAAAACACCTGGCATCATCTGAATTGTGCTCAGAATATCACCGTTACCTCCGATAGAAGGCATTGTTTTTACTCTTTCCATGGAAATATCCGTTTTGCCGGGTGGTACTTTTTTCACGTTGTCATCCGGTTGGGCTTTTTTAATTATGATGGTGTTGATTTCAGTCTTTTTTTCAGAAAGATAAAAATTCACAGATGTATTTTTCATAGCAGCCAGTGTTGTATGAACACCGCTGAAGCCGATATAAGAAATCATTAAATCAATGGTATCCGACCGGCTTAGTGTGATCGAGTAAAAACCATAATTGTTTGCATAAGCTGCCATTTGTTTTTCAGGAAGGTATAGAATCGCCTGGGGAAGTGCTTCGCCGGTAATACTGTCCAGTACATATCCGCTGATTGTCACCCGTAATGGATTCGCTACTTCCTGTAAAACGATCTGATTTCCAATAATACTGTAATTGATTGATGTCTGATTAAGGATTTGGTTTAAAACTGTATCCAGCTTCATATTCCTGACATCCAGGGTTATATTCTTTTGCCTGGCAATGAGTTCTGAATTGAAGGCAAACCTGAAAGGTATCTGCAGTTCAAGATCCGACAGAACTCTTTGTAACGGCACATTATTAACACTGAGAGAGACCCTTGTATTATTCAAATCCAAATTCTGAGCTTGTAAACGTGTACAAAGAAACAGCAACAAAAACAAAAAACTCAAGACCATAGATGTAACAGAGACGCAAGATTTTGCCTCTCTGCGTGTTTCGGTGTTAAAAGCTCTGATTTTGATATTCGATGCAATCATTCGTAATAATTTTGATCGAACATGCAGTCCCCGGAGGGAATGTTATTGGCTGCTTTTGGCTTTAAGCATATAAATATTGCCATGAAACGAATATTCCAGATTCAGCGAAGTGCAGATAACCTCAATTGCCGAATCTAAAGGCATACCATATAATTTTGCTGTAAGCTTTTTATCGGCTATATCATCAGTTATCTCTACCTTTATATCGTACACCTTCTGCATTGACTGGATGACTTCAGATAAGGGTGTGTTCTCAAACATCATCATTTTTTCAAAGGCTCCGGATGATTCTATCGCTTTTATGGAGGTGAACTCTTTCTTTTGCTCATCGAAAGATATAGAAGAGCCTGCATCTAATTCCTTCGTTTCTTTAGTGGCAGTCCTGACAAATGCCACTTTTCCGCTCGTCACGGCAACATGGATCATATTATCTTCCCTGCGGATGATAAAACTTGTGCCAATATCTCTGACCATTGTAGATCCTAATTCCACAATAAACGGTAAATCGGACCGGTGGACCACTTCAAAGTCGGCTTCCCCTGAAACCATAACAACGGTTCTGCGTGATACTCCGAATCCTTGAGGCACTTCGATCCGGGTCAGAGGGTGCAGGGTGATAACCGTACCATCAGTTAAGGATACCCTTTTTTGACCCGTTGATTCTGTAATAAAAACATCCGGATTATTTCTGACAGTAAAGTACCATATAATTGCTATGAAACCGATACAAACAGAGGCAATAGCCAGAAGATTCCGGATGAATTTTCTCCGGTGACCGAAGTCGCCACGAATCACTTTTGGTTTTTCAATTTCATGTTGATTCAATCCCATTCTGACCTGCAAGGCCTTCCAAGCCTCATCTTCATTGGCCATCCTGTAGTATTTGTAATCTTCCGTGCTATTCTTCCATAATTCCTGAATCTTCAAAAACTTTTTTTTGTTTTCAGGATCCAGCAGGAACCATTGCTTCAATAGATGTTCACCATCATTTGTCAGATTTCCGGTGAGAGAATCTGCAATTAATTCCCAGGGAATCTCATATTTTGGTGAATTATCCATAATCGCCTTTCAATCATAAGACAAAAAAAAGGTCCGATAGTCCCATTCAATGACGAAATAATATGTTAAAAAACAAAATAGTAAAGATCAGGTTTTTTAGCGCAAGCTCATTTAATTGTTTCAGAGCAAGAGTAATATGATTCTTAACG
>DATAEX010000102.1:0-5948 GCA_036257765.1 Bacteroidales bacterium | reverse complement strand
TTACAGGTACCATGATTTCGGGATGCGGATCTTTACCTTCTTTCTTAAGCTCAGCATAAGCTTCGAAAATGGCTTTGATTTGCATTTCAGTAACTTCAGGATAAGTAACACCAAGACGTACACCACGGTGTCCCATCATAGGATTTGATTCGTGCAGAGCCTCGCCCCGTTTTGCAATATCTTCAACGGAAATTCCAAGAGCTTTTGCAAGTTCTGCCTGTTTTTCCTGACCCAGGGGAACAAATTCATGCAGGGGAGGATCGAGCAGACGGAATGTCACAGGAAGCCCGTTCATAGCTTCAAGAGTTCCCTTAATACTTTTCTTAACAAAGGGGAACAATTCATTCAGTGCTAATTTGCGTTCTTCAACAGTTCTGCTCAGGATCATTTTCCGAAGGAGGAACAGGGGCTGATCTGAACCTTCGCCGTAAAACATATGCTCGGTACGGAATAATCCGATTCCTTCGGCACCAAAATCTCTTGCAACCTTAGCATCAGCAGGAGTATCAGCGTTTGTACGAACACCCATTTTACGGAATTTGTCAACGAGCTTCATGAAATCCTGAAATTTAGGATTTTCAGAGGCATCCATCAGGGCTATAGCGCCATTATAAACATTTCCTTTAGTACCATTGAGCGTAACAATATCACCTTCTTTTAAAACCACGTCCGTACCGTTGATTTTAACCTTTTTGCCTGCTACGTCGACATTAAGCAGACCGGCACCAACAATACAACATTTACCCCAGCCACGTGCAACAAGTGCAGCGTGCGAAGTCATACCCCCCCTGGCAGTAAGAATACCCTCAGCTGCCCTCATTCCTTCAACATCTTCGGGATTTGTTTCTTCACGAAGAAGGATCACTTTATGACCCTTACGGTTCCATGCAACTGCATCTTCAGCTGTGAACACGATTTTACCCACTGCAGCACCAGGACCGGCAGGTAAACCTTTTACTATTGGTGTAACTTTCTTTTCAGCAGCCGGATCACAAATCGGATGCAGAAGCTCATCAAGCTGCGTGGGATCTACACGCAAAACAGCTGTCTTTTCTTCGATAAGGCCTTCCTTCAACATATCCATCGACATATTCAGAGCGGCAGTACCGGTTCTCTTCCCGGCGCGACACTGAAGCATGTAAAGTTTTCCTTCCTGAATAGTGAATTCAATATCGAGCATATCCCTGAATGAATTTTCCAGAATATTCCGAATATCCCAAAGTTCCTTGTATGTCTGAGGCATTGACTCTTCCATACTTTTCAGATGCTTGTTCTGTTCATTCTTTGTGTCATCGTTTAAGGGATTGGGAGTCCTGATACCGGCAACGACATCCTCTCCCTGAGCATTTATAAGCCATTCGCCGTAGAACAAATTTTCACCGGTGGCAGGATTACGTGTAAATGCAACGCCGGTAGCAGATGTATCGCCCATGTTACCGAATACCATTGCCTGAACGTTAACAGCAGTACCCCATTCATCGGGAATTCCTTCAATTCGACGGTACGAAATGGCTTTCTTACCATTCCAGCTTTTGAATACAGCCTTTATGCCACCCTCCAGCTGTGCTTTTGCATCGTCGGGGAAAGGCTGCCCAAGTGACTGCTGAACTCTTTTCTTAAATTCTTCAGACAGAAGTTTGAGATCTTCAGCATTGAGATCAGTATCAGATTTTACTCCCTTTTTATGTTTAAATTCATCAAGCATGTCATCTAACTGCTTACGGATCCCCTTACCATCAACTGGTTCCCGACCTTCAGCCTTTTCCATTACAACGTCGGCATACATCATTATAAGACGACGATATGAATCCCAAACAAAACGCGGATTATTGGTTTTTTTGATAACGCCTGGTATAGTCGCTGAACAAAGACCAACGTTAAGAACTGTATCCATCATTCCAGGCATGGAACTGCGGGCTCCCGAACGGCAAGATACAAGCAGGGCGTTTTCAGGATCTCCGTATTTCATGCCCATAGTCTGCTCGACTTTTTTCATGGCTTCCCAGACTTCAGGCATCAATTCGGCCGGAAGCTGATGCTTGTTTGCATAATATTCGGTACAAACTTCAGTGGTTATTGTAAATCCTGCGGGTACCGGTAAACCTAACAAACACATTTCAGCAAGATTTGCTCCTTTTCCTCCGAGCAAATTCTTCATATCAGCCCTGCCTTCGGCAGTCTTAGCCCCGAATGTGTAAACGCGTTTAATGTTCGACATTGTATTAATTATTTAGTTTTCAAATGGTTAATAGAATACCTTTTAATTTAAAAAGCACAAACTTAATAAAAAGTGTTCAGAAATTAAGAAGAAATTTCAGTTTGATGGTTGAGGTTTGTACTTCCGTCCTCTTACGGGTTTTGATCTCGGATGAAACATAATTATTGCATCTCTGAGATATTCTCTGCTTAAATGAGTGTAAATTTCAGTAGTAAGAATAGATTCATGTCCAAGCATTTCCTGTACTGCTCTCAGATCGGCGCCCCCTTCAACAAGATGGGTGGCAAATGAATGTCTCAATGTGTGGGGACTTATATTTTTCTTTAAACCTGCTTTTTCTGCAAGAGATTTTAATATCATAAAGATCATGACGCGTGTCAGCTTGTTTCCTCTACGATTGAGAAAAACAATATTTTCCGCTGGTTTAGAAGGTGTTAGATGATTTCTGAATTGAGAAAAATAGTTTTCTGTTTCATGAATGGCTTTTTTGCTGACAGGTACCAATCTTTCTTTGTTTCCTTTCCCCTTGACTCTTATAAATCCCTGGCTGAAATGAAGATCAGTTATGCGCAGTTCAATAAGTTCTGACACACGCAACCCGCAACTGTAAAGTGTTTCAATAATTGCCCTGTTGCGATGCCCCTCCTGCTTACTCAGATCGATTGCATCAATTATTTTATCGATCTCATTAAGAGTAAGAACAACCGGTAATTTTCGGCCTGGTTTAGGGGCTTCAAGCAATTCAGACGGATTTACTGAAATCTGCTCATCGATCAGAAGGTACTTAAAAAACGATCGGATACCGGATACCATTCTCGACTGGCTCCTCGGGCTCATACCCAGTTCACCCGCATACGCTGTGAAGGATTTAAGATGACCATATGTTACTTCTGCAGGTTCTAATTGAAAACCTGTCATTTCAAAATAAGATATCAAACGACCTAAATCATCGAGATATGCATTCACAGTATTCATCGAAAGCGATTTCTCGAGTTTAAGGAAGTTCCTGTATTCCTTTATGTAAGAGGACCAATTCAATGAATTTGTCTAATTTTAATGTGAAATTAGTTTTTTTGCGGTTAATTAATACTTTTGCACGGTTTTTACATGAAGCTTGCATATGTATAAGAAAACCAAGATTGTTGCTACCATCTCCGACAGGCATTGCGACCCGGAATTTATTAAGCAGTTATTTGATAATGGTATGGATGTGGTCAGGATGAATACTGCCCATCAGAAGATAGAGGATACATTAAAGATTGTTAAGAATGTTCGTGCAGTTTCGGATAAAATTGCCCTTATGCTCGATACAAAAGGGCCTGAAATTCGGACTACTCCTTCGGATTATAAGGTAGATATTAAAAAAGGCGATCACATACTTTTCCGCGGTGACCCTTCAAAAGGCTCTACTCCGGATTGCATCTATGTAAATTATGAAAGATTTGTCCAGGAAGTAGCTATCGGGAAAAAAATCCTTATAGATGACGGAGAGATTGAATTCGTTGTCATTGAAAGGAAAGACGATGCGCTGGTATGTCTGGCAACTAATGATGGCGTGGTAAAAGGTAAAAAGAGTGTTAATGTTCCCGACGGAAGGCTCAATCTGCCCTCGTTAAACAGCCGGGATATGGAATACATCAGTTTCGCCATTGAACAGGACATCGACTTTATTGCCCATTCGTTTGTACGTAATAAGCAAGATGTTGTGGCCATTCAGAATCTTCTCGATGAAAAAAGGGCTCGTATCAAAATTATTGCTAAGATCGAAAACCAGGAAGGTGTAGATAACCTTGATGAAATTTTACCTCATGTTTATGGAGTAATGGTCGCAAGAGGTGATCTCGCCATTGAAATACCTTATGAAAAGATCCCCGGCATACAGAAACTGATCATCAATAAATGTATAGATGCCAGAAAACCGGTAATTGTAGCTACGCAGATGCTTCATTCGATGATTGAAAATCCTCGTCCCACGCGTGCCGAAGTTTCCGATGTTGCCAATGCCATATATTCAAAGGCAGACGCCATCATGCTAAGTGGTGAAACTGCATATGGAAATTATCCCGTTGAAGCACTGAACACTATGTCGAAGATAGCTATCGAAGTTGAGAAAAGCAGAAGCGATATTCATACAACTCCGATGCTGGTTATGAGCACTAAAACTTCAGCATGGTTATCAAGGTCAGCAGTTGAAGCCTCAATAGAACTTGATTGCAAGGCTATAATTGCTGATACATCAACAGGTCGCACAATCAGAAATATGGCTTGCTACAGGGGCCGGAAAGTAATTTTCGCTCAATGTTATGATAAACGGGTTGTTCGTGAACTTGCTCTTTCATTTGGCGTGTATGCTGATAATATGCCTGAAGGTACCACACACAATTTCATCATCCATGCTTTGAACCTGCTTCTCGAACGCAAGCTTCTCGATAAATCCGATAAAGTGGTTGTTGTGGGTGGAAATTTCGAATGGACCCAGAGCGCGTCGTTTATCGAAATAAGTACTGTCGGAAACATGCTTGAACTGCTGCACAAAAGCTGATACATGCTCTGAGCATGTTAATAAAAAGGTGTGTCCGGCGGATTTTTTTTTAGTACTTTTGGAAATCAGAGGTGTATACATGACAGAACAGCTTATACCAGCCCATTTAACAGGGATTCCGCAGGAAGAACGCCTTACTCAGGCAGAATTAAATGAGCTAGGTCAGGAATTGAATGTGGTGGCTTTTCGTAAACGTGAGGTAATATTCCGTCAGCAAACCCCTGCCTCTCATGTGCTTTTTGTGAAATCGGGACTGGTTAAGATTTATAAAGAAGGACGCAATAAAAGGAATTTTATATTAAAAATTGCATCTCCAGGAGAGTTCATTGGATTAATGTCGGTCTTTGGAAGTTCAATGAACCAGTTTTCTGCTTCTGCTGTGGATAGTGCAGAAATCGGTTACCTGGAAAAGAAAACCTTCGTATCTGTAATGCAGAAGAATGGTGAATTCGCAAAAGATGTTATCCGGTTTATCAGTGAAGAAGGATTATTCATATTTGAGCGTCTTATAGGGCAATCTCACAAGCAATTGCCCGGACGAATTGCGGACGTCATATTATATTTTTCCGACAGTATTTATAAAAAGGAAGAATTTGAGTTTCCCTTTACACGCAGGGAACTTGCTGAGCTGGCCGGGACAACGAAAGAAAGTTTCATCAGAACACTGTCGGAATTTAAAAATGATAAAATAATAAGTCTTGACGGATCCAAAGTGATCATAAAAAGCATGAAAATAATTAGAACTTTAAGCGAACTGGGATAAAATACCTGAGATGAAGATTATTATTGCAGATGATTATTATACGAACCGCTTATTGGTTTCTGAGATCCTTAAAAGCCTGGGACACGATTTTATAATTGCTGAAAACGGTCAGCAGGCACTTGAAGCGCTCGAAAATAACAATGATATCGATCTTGTCCTGATGGATCTTGAAATGCCCGTAATGAACGGTGTTGAAGCAATGCGTTATATACGCGATAAACTGGTTTTTCCGAAAAGCAAAATTCCTATAATAGCACTCACAGCCCATAACCCCGGTTCCTACATTCAGGATGGGCAGGAATCAGGTTTTAATAAGCTTATGGGAAAGCCGTATTCAATTGATAAAATTGCCGAACTGCTGGAAAGCTTCAGGTCCTGATACTGCAAAAATCTAGCTTAAGAGGCTTACAATTCTTTCAAGCTGT
>DATAEX010000101.1:0-14044 GCA_036257765.1 Bacteroidales bacterium | reverse complement strand
GTCTCGCCTGTCTTTTCGATCAGCCGCAAACATCACTCAAGTATATGGATGCAACTAAAAAACTGGCAAACGAAATGGGCATTAGCGATGCTATTGACGAGGAAACTCAAAAACGGCTTCAGGAGAATCTTGATAAGCGTGACGTGGTTATGGATATCATTTCAGAAACATTTCTTAATTCAAGTTCATATCTCAAAGAAAACGATCAGCAGGATGTCGCCGCCATGGTTCTTGTGGGCGGATGGATTGAAGGACTGTATATCGGTACACAAATGGTGGGTGACGACCCGGTTGAGGATAACAAGCTTGTCGATCGTATTGCCGAACAGAAGCTGTCGTTCAGCATTGTTGAAAGAATGCTTCAGGATAATACAAAGAACATGCGTGGCGAAGAAAACCGGGATATATTGGAACTGATCAATGAACTGCATGGTATAAAAACGGCATTCGACAAGATAGAAGTACAAACATCTGCCGTAAGAATTGGTGACAAAGACAGCACTGATGTTACAAAACTTAAATCTCAAACCAAAATTACAGTTACACCGGAAGCCTTTGCCGAATTGCAGACAGCAGTAAAATCACTAAGAACCAACTTCGTTCAATAAACCAGATAGCCATGAAAAAGTTCCTGCCAATAATTTCTATACTATTTATACTATTTGCCTTTTCAGCCAGCGCTGCCGCACAATGTAAAGGTTTTGCCAAAAAGCTCTGTAAATTGGAATTGCAGGGTTATATACACGACGGCAATTATCATGCTGCCATTCTTACAGAAGGTGAGGAAGCGGAGCTCTATAAAACATTTTATTCAGGACAGAATTACAGATTGGCTATCTGCGGTTCGGAAGCGCTCCCTGCTATTGAATTCCAGGTGGTGGATGCCTATAAGAATGTGTTATTTGATAATAAGGAACACGAATTGTCAGGGGTGTGGGATTTTACGCTCGAATCGAGCCAGCAACTCAAAGTGGTTGTAAAGGTGCCGGTTTCTGCACAAAAGTCAGAATTCCCCAATAGCGGATGCGTAGCCATCATGTTTGGATTTCAGGAGAAGTAGACTGCCGTAAATCGACAACCTATTTTGCCAGCTTTCCCCGGAGGAACCTGCCTGTATATGAGGCTTCACACTTAACTAACTCTTCAGGCGTGCCGGCGAAAACGAGGTAGCCTCCTTCTTCACCGCCCTCGGGGCCCAGGTCAATAATCCAGTCAGCAGTTTTAATCACTTCGGGGTTATGTTCAATAATCACTACAGTGTGTCCGTTTGCTATTAACGCATTAAATGAATCGAGAAGTTTCTTTATGTCGTGGAAATGAAGTCCGGTTGTTGGCTCGTCAAAGAAAAAGAGCACATGTTCGTTACTTTTTTCAACACCCAGGAATGATGCCAGTTTAACTCTCTGGCTTTCGCCACCCGACAAAGTGCTTGAGGCCTGCCCCAGTTTTACATATCCAAGCCCCACATCAGCCAGTGGTTGCAACTTTCTTGCAATACCTTTTTCCAAAGTTCCCTTGTGAGCAGCGAAAAATTCTATTGCTTCTTCAATCGTCATTTCCAATACATCGAAAATGTTTTTTCCATCGAAATGTACATCCAACACATCATCCTTGAACCTCTTTCCATGACAGCTTTCACAGACGAGATGCACATCGGCCATGAACTGCATCTCCACCTTAATCTCCCCTTCGCCCTGACATTCTTCGCACCTTCCACCATCGATATTGAATGAGAAGTGAGAGGGTGTGAAACTATTATACTTTGCCAGTTGCTGATTGGCAAATAGCTTGCGGATGTCGTCGTAAGCCTTAATATAGGTAACGGGATTCGATCGGGTAGATTTTCCTATTGGATTCTGATCCACGAATTCAACCTCCGATATCAGATGAAGATCGCCATCAAGCTTTCCGAATTTACCGGTTTTTTCTCCGGCTCCGTTAATCGCTTTATTTAACGCCGGATATACGATACCTTTGATTAAAGACGATTTGCCTGAACCGCTTACACCTGTCACTACGGTCATCGCATTAAGCGGTATACGCACCTGAATATTCTTGAGATTATTTTCACGTGCGCCTGCAATTTCGATAAAGTTGTTCCATTTCCTTCTTTTTGCAGGTACGTCTATTTTTAGCTCACCTCTTAGATATTTTGCGGTAAGGCTGTTACTATTTAGCAATTCTTTTCCGGTTCCCCTGAAGATCACTTCACCCCCCAACCGGCCTGCAAGAGGTCCGATATCGATAATCTCATCGGCTGCCCGGATGATCTCCTCTTCATGCTCTACAACCATCACAGTATTTCCTATACCCTTTAACTTCTTCAGAACGTCAACGAGTAATCCCGTATCCCTTGGATGCAATCCGATACTGGGTTCATCTAAAATATACAACGATCCGACCAGGCTGCTTCCCAGTGTTGTGGCCAGGTTGATACGCTGTGATTCACCACCGGAAAGAGTGGAAGAGAGACGGTTAAGATTCAGGTATCCAAGTCCCACATCTGCCAGATATTTAAGCCTGGATTTAATCTCGGTCAGGATTCTGGCTGCTACCTGGCTGTCATGTTTATTTAATTTTATCTCGTTAAAGAAATCTATCAGTTTTGTTACCGGCATAAGAACAAGGTCCGGTATAGGAGTGCCATTCACTTTTACATAGGATGCTTCTTTCTTAAGCCTTGTCCCCCTGCATTCCGGACATGTTGTTTTTCCCCTGTACCGTGAGAGCATAACACGATACTGGATCTTATATTTCTTTTCTTCAAGGTGTTTAAAGAAGTCGTTTATCCCATGGAAATACCGGTTTCCCTTCCACAATATTTCCCTTTGTTCATCGGTAAGTTCGAAGTAAGCCCGATGAATTGGAAAACCAATTTTATCCGCATTGTATATCAGCCGGTCTTTCCATTTTGTCATTTTTTCACCTTTCCAGCAGACAACTGCATCTTCGTAAACTGACAGACTTTTATTGGGTATAACCAGATCCTCGTCAATGCCGATCACTTTTCCATAACCTTCACATACGGGGCATGCTCCAACCGGATTATTGAAATTGAACATATGCACGCTTGGTTCCTCGAACTGGATGCCGTCGGCCTCGAATTTATAGCTGAACATACGCCCTGATTCGGATTCATCAGCTTTCTTTACAATGCAATAGCCCTCGCCCGAATTGAAAGCCATCTGTGCCGAATCGGCATAACGGCTTTTGGAATCATCGTCGTACGATACTACAACACGATCGATCACCACGTATACTTTATCTTTTTTTGAGGGGGAGTAATTCACTACGGCTTCCTCGAGCTTCATTATTTCACCATTGATGTCGAGCCGGGTGATCCCCTGGTGCTTCAGATCTTCAAGCTGCTGGGCAAAACTTAGCTTACCATTTCCGTTCAAAGGATACATGATAAGCAGTCTGGTTCCTTCAGTGGAGGAGGTTATGTAATCCACCACGTCAGTGGCAGTCTCCTTTTTAACAACCTTACCGGAAACAGGAGAATAGGTTTTTCCTATACGGGCGTAAAGAAGTTTGATATAATCGTATATTTCGGTGGATGTACCGACTGTGGAACGCGGATTCCGGGTGTTCACCCTTTGTTCTATGGCAATGGCAGGAGGAAGGCCCCGGATAAAATCGACTTCGGGCTTGTTCATCCTTCCCAGGAATTGCCTTGCGTATGAGGACAGGCTTTCAACATATCTGCGCTGACCTTCAGCATATATGGTGTCAAAAGCCAGGGATGACTTACCCGATCCCGAAAGACCGGTGATAACAATCATCTTATCGCGAGGAATGCTTAAACTAATGTTTTTTAGATTGTGAACCCTTGCCCCTGAAACTTCTATGGCATTTTTATCGTATAACAAATTACTTTCAGGCATTGAAAAAAAACGTAGTGACTTTGAGTTTTATTTGAAAAAAAAATTATTTTCGCAAAAGTATTGCATTATTTCAAACAAAATTAGACTCTCAGTAGTTTATTAACCACAATAAGGAGGACTTGCCTATCGCCACAATTCTACTTTAACTTTTTTTCACTTAAAAGGAGGTAGTTTTGAATAACATTTATTTAGCTGACCAGGAACTTGTGAACAGGTTCGTCAGCGGCGATATGAACAGTCTGGAACTGCTCATCAACCGATATAGAAAACAGGTTTATACCTACATCTTTCTGCTTGTCAAGAACCAGCATCTCGCTGAGGACATTTTTCAGGACACTTTTATTAAGGTTATCAAATCGCTCGACTGCGGAAAATACCAGGATAATGGTAAGTTTTTAGCCTGGGTGCTTCGTATCGCGCACAACCTGGTAATTGATCATTACCGCAAGGAACGGCAGTTAAATGCTACTTCCCGCGAAGACTTCGGCCTCGATATTCTGAATTCGAACAAGTATGCCGTTCAACCCACGGAGAGCAGAATGATTGACAGACAGATCCGCAAGGATATCCGGAATCTGATCGACAGCTTGCCTGAGGAGCAGAAAGAAGTACTTATCCTCAGGCAGTATTGTGAATTAAGCTTCAAGGAAATTGCCGATCACACGAACGTGAGTATTAACACCGCCCTTGGAAGGATGAGGTATGCACTGATTAATCTCCGGCGGATGGTGAAAGAGAAGAATCTGACACTGACGGCGTGAGGGAATAGGCCTCAGGTTTACAGGCTGCAGGGTGAGAGCTTCATGCAATACATCGTACATCGCATCCTTCGACTCCGCTCAGGATGACAGTATTGTATTCGTAAATCGAAAATCGCATCCTTCGACTCCGCTCAGGATGACGATATTGTATTCGTAAATCGAAAATAATAAATCGTAAATTAAAAAAATTATTATCTTCACAATTCATTTTAATTTGGTACGTTCTTTCTTTGATTATTTATTAATTAAATCAGTCCTATGAACAGAACCTTTACCATGCATGGTTCAACCAAATTCTGTGATGATAGTGAAAATGAGTTAATAAAGCTTGCTGGGTTCCTCGAAAGCGAGGAGCTTGAGGCCGTAGGTTACTACCTTAAAGGTCTGCAAAGCGATGTTGACGATGATGTAGTGAGAAGGATCGTGGATTTTTCAAGAAACTATAACAGAAATCCAAGGAAAGAGAAGAATGCGGCTTATTGATTCATGAATGAACTGTTAACCGTTAGCATTCGCTAACGGTTTTTTTTCTTCAAGTTTATCCAGAACGTCCATCATTTCCCTGACCGCCTTAGCACTGGCATGCAGCTGTTCTATTTCCGCCTCGGTCAGAGTAAGTTCGATAATCTTTTCTATGCCATTCCTTCCGAGTATTACAGGAACACCTACGAAAACATTATTAAGACCATATTCGCCTTCCAGTTTAACACAACAAGGGAACACTCTTCTGTGATTTCTTATGATAGCCTCGGCCATTCGGGCAGCGGCTGATCCGGGAGCATACCAGGCTGAGGTGCCCATAAGTTTCACCAGTTCACCTCCTCCGAAGCGGGTACGCTCGACGATAGCATTGATCCTTTCAACCGGCAGGAGTTCCGTAACAGGTATACCAGACACAGTTGTATATCGGGGAAGAGGAACCATGGTGTCTCCGTGTCCGCCAAGCAGAAGTGCACTGATATCTTTGGGTGAAACATTCAATTCATCGGCTATAAAGGCTTTATATCGGCCCGTATCGAGAATCCCTGCCATTCCCATAACACGGGTACGAGGGAATTTAGATGTAATGTAGGCCTGATAAGTCATTACATCCAGCGGATTCGAAACAACGATAATTATTGCACAGGGCGAATATTGAATGATTTGTTCGGTTACATGCTTTACAATCACTGCATTGGTTTCGATAAGGTCGTCGCGACTCATGCCGGGTTTGCGCGGGAGTCCTGATGTGATCACAACGACGGTTGAATTGGCTGTGGCCAGGTAGTTATTGGTAACACCGACTGTTCTGGCGTTAAACCGGTCGATTGGTGCACTCTGCCATATATCGAGAGCTTTTCCTTCAGCAATTCCGGGTTTTATATCAAGTAGAACGATCTCATGTGCGGCATCACGATGTGCGAGAACATCAGCACAGGTTGCACCTACATTCCCTGCTCCTATGACGGTAATCTTCATGTTTTGTTAAATGTATTAAGGCTCAATGTGTTAAGGCTAAATGTAAAGGTATAGGCAGAGATTTCTTTATTTGGCTTTAATTACACTATGTCTTAGACGCTTTGTTTTGTAAAATTAATGAATAATTGGAATAAGTAAAAATAAGAGTCAAATCCTTCCTGCCATGTCTTTGAGTTCATCAGGCATGGGTTTAAGAGATTTATCCTGTGGCCAATCTGCTTCATAGTTTCCTTACTTTTACCATATATGCCTCGCGGGGATTAATGACGGTGAGCAGGTTCCAATCATCCTCTGTAAATCCCTGTTCCATCAAAGCCGGCTTTAGATTCGTAAACAAGGCGGTATATCCCCTGTATTCTACACTTGAAGGCTCGATCACATCGTACCATCCTGCATCGTGAGAAATCAGGACATGGGAAAGCAAATCATGTTGTTTTAGATTCAGCAGCATTTTAACATATTGATCGATATTATCAGTCATAACATTGTCGAGCGATACCCAGCAACCTTCTTTAGCTGCTGCAATATGACCCTCAGATGTTCCACCCTGCGCATGTGTCCAGACAAGTGCAGAAGGATCAACACCTTCCTCTTTTACTATTTTAATTTCAGCCATAGCCGGGGCATCGGGCCCTGTATGTGCATTTATTGTAAGTCCGGTAGCCAGGTGTGTTTTTGCTGCAGCGCGTACCAATTTTTCATGTACTTCTGATAAAACGGAATCACCCGGAACGGCAATTTTTATGAATCCGGGTTTAATGCCGGTATCTTCAATGCCATTCTCCCATTCTTTGATCCAAATCCCTGCCATTTCATCGGCTGTCATGGTCAAAGCTTTTTCAGGCAGAGCCTTGTTTTGAAAGGCACCATAAAAGCCGGTATTCGTCAGAATATTCAGCCCGCTCTTCTGGGAGAGTCTTTTAAGCAATAAGGGATCTCTTCCGAGAAAAGCAGGTGTGCATTCAACAATCGTGTTTACGCCTGCATTTTTGGCTTCTTCCAGAAATGGTAATATTTTTTTTATTACCGTATCCTTGTTCCACCGGTGATATCCTGTACTGTCGGCTCCAATAAAATCCACAAGAAAATGTTCGTGTGGTAGTGTAGTTCCCATCTGTGCAGGATCAAGAGGACCGTTAACGGTCATTATCATGTCGTCGGCGCCGCCGCAAGCGCAGAAAAAGAGAGTTAAAACAGGCAGGAGGTTTTTCATAAATTGAGTTTAAAACACAAAATTACGATTTTGAATTATTAACACTAAGACTCAAAAATCACTAGAATGGTATTGCGGATAAAAAAAATCCAGGGTTAACCCTGGATTTTATAAGTTTGAGTTTGAGTTTGAGTATTGAGCATCTATTTTACGTACTCGGCGTTTTTCATAAACTCGTAGGATTGCTTTACACCTTCAATCGGAGTTGTTGTGTATTCTTCCTGCTCCACGATATAGTACTTCATACCAGCGAGGTCTGCATTGTTGAAAATGGCCTCGAAATCCATTTCACCGCTGGCGCCCACTTCGAGAGTGTCTTTTACATGGAATGACACAAATCTGCCCGGATAATTGGTAAAATACTCAACTGCATCTGCTCCGCCTTCCTTGATCCAATACAGATCCATCTGGAAAAATACTTTTGTTGAATCGGTGTTCTGAAGCATGTAATCATAAATTACCTGATTTTCTACTTCCTTGAATTCTTCTGAATGGTTATGATAACCAAACCTCAATCCTTTGGCAAGACATTTTTCACCAACAGCATTGAAATAATCGCAATATCTTTTCAATCCTGCAAGCGATTGGTAACCTATGCTGTCCATCCAGGGCTGAACGATATACTTAACACCTGCCTGAGCATGTGCATCGATGCAGGCATCCCACCATGCCATAACGGAATCCCAGCGGATAGAATCCGGAACTGCCTGTCCTGTGTGAGAACTGATTATTATCATGCCATTCTTTTCAACAACATCCTTTATTTCAGCAGGAGTCATACCATAGAACCTGCCATCGTTATAACCTGCCAGCTCAACCGTTTTGTAACCTATTTTCCCAACTTCCTCAATGGTTTTTACAGGGTTAACGGCCATGCTGTCGCGCAACGAATAAAGCTGCAATCCGATATTCTTTTCCGGAGCTGCTGTTTTTTTGCAGGCAAATGGCACAAAGAGAACAGAGATCAAAATGATCATCATGTAGATCGCTTTATGTTTTTTCATCTTGTTTAAAATTTTAGTGGGCCAAAGTTAACAGAAAATCTTCACCGTTCTAAGAAAATTGCTACAAAGACACCAGGGCACGATGAAAAGGCAGGCAGGAGCCTGCATTCAACAACTCATGCAAAGTCTAAGCAACAGTCATTCTGAGCGGAGTCGAGCAGACTAAGGGAGCAACAGTCATGCTGAGCGGAGTCGAAGCAGACTGCAGGAGCAAGCCTACAGCTTATAATACACAGACTGACCTCCGTCACCGAATTTTGGATCTTTATCAAATATAGCGCGGGTTTTATAACGTGCTATGTTAAAATCCGTAAAAATGAAAGCTCGTATGGCATTGATTATTATATTGCTGAACATTTCTGATTTTAACAAACGGTTGATAAGTAAGTGATATTTTTTTTCGATTATGCGCTGTGAAATAATAACTTGCCAACCATCCAAAACTACCACCTTTTATGAAGACTAAACTTCTACTCTTCTTACTTTTCATATCTGCACACTTGTTTTCTCAAACTACTTGGTATAGCTACCAATCAGGCAATTGGGCAGCCGGTGGAAGTAATTGGCGCACGTGGACTCTGGATCCTTCAGGTACAACACTGATCAACCCGGCATCCTCACAGCCCGGCATAGCAGATCATGTAGTTATTCTAAACGGCAGAATAGTTTCTATTCCTACAGGCGAAGCAGCAAAAACCGTTGCGTCGGTCACCATACAGGAAGGAGCAGTATTGGATATCACAACTACAACTGGACATAATTTTGGCGCTAATCTCAATGGTTCAGGTCTGCTCAGGATATCCACATCCGACTTTCCGGATTTTGCAGCTGGAACTTTCGTACAGCCCGGAGGAGGAACGGTAGAATACAGGAACATGGGCGGGTTTACGCTTACTCAGGTGGTTTATAACAATCTGATCCTCAACTTAAATAACAACGGAGATGTCACCATTTTCGGAGGACCCGGAGCTATGACTGTAAACGGTGACTTCAGCATTGAAAAAGGTACATTTCAGATCAATGATAATCCCGGTGCAGCCCGAACTCTTATATTCAATGGTGATGTGACAGTTTCTGCTAACGGCCAGGTGAGAATGAGCGCCGGAAATTTCAGACACACCATTACTATCCGTGGAAACCTGCTGAACAACGGCGGTATCGTCCGTTTTTTAAATACGTCTGCATACACTTACACCTCGAATCCTGCAACCGGTTATTCGGACGTAATATTCGACAACGGTAATGCAGATCAGTATTTGGTTTGTAACGGACTAACGGAATTTTACCGGATTGGAATTGTCAAAGGCACCGATCAGACCTACGTGCTCCATATTGACGCAGATGCCGGAAATCGCTTCTTCCTGTATGGCCGAAATGACCAGCAAGACTACAACTGGGGACCTGCTGGATTCTTTCCGCCTTCAATCCCTAATAACAATGCACTTGGCCTTGAAAGCGGAACAGTACGGCTTGGGCATAATATAGCATTGCCAAGGCTGGCGACTATAAACGGTGCAGTAAACGGTGGCAGGAACTGTTTTACTATCGATGAAGATGCCCGTCTTTGGCTGGATGGCGCCAATATTACCTTTACATCTCCAGGCTCTACAAGCGGATTCCGGTTTTACGGAACCTTACGGGTTTCCGGAAATTCCGTGCTCGATATGGTCAATGCCTCTACTGCTATGCGAATCCGCGAAACAGGGAAAGTGATCATTGAAGGAGGTACAGTTACAACACCTCATATCACTAATGCCACGATAACCGGTACGCACCGTGGCGGTTTTTTCATGACTGGAGGAACACTTACAGTAACCGGAAACAATGCTCCGGGTGAACATGCCTGTTTCAGTCTGCCCCATTCGACAAGCTCATTTACAATGACAGGTGGGACCATACTTATAAATAATCCAAATCCGTCCGGTGGGGCAAATCCGGGCAGGAATTTCAGCCTGCTGATCGGCGTCGACCCAAAGAATGCCATAGTTACCGGCGGAAGTATTGTTGTTACCATTCCCGCCGCAACCGATGCTTACATTAACACGTCGATATCCCTGCCCAACCTGACCATCAATAAAGCTGCTGCATCTGCCAGCACATGCCGTATTCAGAATTATGCAGGGTATGCTGGTCCTCCTTCCGTGCCTGTTATTGCAGCTCAACCCCTTGTCGTTTTGAACGATCTTGTTCTTCAGAATTTTGCCAGGCTGAACAGCAGTACAACGGGCGGCATCATTTCCGATGTCACAGTTAACCACAATTTTGTGATCGGAAACAATGCATTTTATGTTCCCAATACGAATACCACATTTTTCAAAGGGAACAGTGACCAGCTTTTTAACATGTCAGGTACCGTAACCGGAAATTTATATAACCTTAGCAAAACAGGCTCCAATATCCTTACCATTACCAATTCGAATGCCATTAACCCGGTAATTGTTAACAGGGATCTTACTATCGGAAGCGGATGTGTTTTTGCAGACAACGGCCGAACCGTCCAGGTAAATGGTAACATTGTCATTTCAGGAACTCATTTCAGACCCGTCAGCGGAGCAGGCAGCATACAGCTGACAGGTGCAGCTGCTCAGACCATTTCAGGCGATGGTAACGGCGTATTTAACAATCTCATTCTCAATAAAACAGGCGGTTCGGTTACCCTCCTTTCAAACCTTGCAATTACAGGCGATCTTCGGTTGACAGGAGCGGGTTCGGCTGCGGTTCCTTCACGCCTGAATATCGGTGAATTCAACTTGAAATTTGAAGCCACAGGAAATGTATATTCAGATGCAGCTCCCGGAACTGCCAGGAATTTCAACGAGAATCGTATGATTCAAACCACAGGGCTTGTATCTGACGGTGGGGTCAGCAAAGTATATTCATCTGCCGCCGGTTTTGTATTTCCTTTCGGTTTTCAACGGGGAGCCACTTATTATTACATGCCTGCAGATATCAGTTTTTCCACTCCTCCGGCTCAATATGGCGCTGTTACTTCACGTCCGGTAAATGCCATCCACCCACTGGCGCAATCTCCCAATTCATTGTCTGTTTACTGGCGAACTACAGGCTCGGGCTTTTCGGGAATTTCAGGAGGCTCCGTTGTGCACAAATACTATCACGATTTTACTCATCTCACCGACGTGTTTGTAAACGGGGTTGAAGCCACCTACATTCCGGGTGCGTATCGTGGAGGTTCAACCTGGTCCGTGATCAGCGATATCAACAATGTTAATGAAGGCACCAACGAGGTTCTTTATGATACAGCATACACATTAAACGGCGATTATACAGCCGGCAATCCGGCAGCGTTCAACAATGTTCCTGTTCTGTACAGCGTGGCAGACGGCTCCTGGAACAACGTCGCCACCTGGTCGGATACAAGGGGAGGCACCAATCACCCAGGAATTCCGGGTCCTAACACTATTGTCTATATCGTGGATAATCATACGGTGAATACACCTCTTTCGGCGTTTGCCGGAAGTCTGGTCATCGATATGGGTTCAACACTCGATCTGGGGACCGTGCAGGGACATAATTTTGCTTCATTGCCTGAGGAGTCGGTGTCGGGCCGCGGCACTTTAAAGATTGCCAGCACAAACTATTTTCCGCAGGGTGATTTTGGCGATTTTATCGGGGCAAACGGCGGTACCGTGGAATATTACACCATTGCCGGAAATTTAACAGTGCCGGTTACTTCGTCGGTTACAGGTCTCGTTCTTGACCATTATTATAACCTGACTCTGAATCCTGCGAACGGTACTACGATAATACTGCCCAACTCCAATCTTACCATATACAACGATCTGACCAAGACAGGGACTGGACAGGCAAATACCAGCACAGCCCTTCAATCCGTCACGGTAAACAGGGATCTTAATATCAGTACAGGGGTCTTCCAGGTTCAGAATACAAACATCAAGACAATTAAAGTCTACAGGGACTTAATAGTGAATGGAACCTTTAATGTGTCAAACAGCGCCGGGATGAACCATATCCTCGAACTGTACCGGAGCCTTTCCGGTACAGGAACTTTTGATGTCAATATCGCTCCGGGCCGTATCCTCACCTTTTTTAAGGGCGAAAGCAATGCAGTTATTTCAGGCAATGCCAAAGATTTTTATTCCATCGAAGTGGACAAAGGAACTTCCCAGACACCTGTTTTGGATGTGACAGCCAATCTTACATCTGCGTTTGATCCGAAACTGGTTTTGAAAAACGGAACATTTCGCCTGTCAGCTGGAACATTCGATGTGACCACTGCTGCTGGATTTATTATTCCGCAATCAGCATGTCTTTCAGTAAACGGTGGTACACTTAACGTGATTACAGCTGACAATTCAAATCACCTGAACCTGATCGGAAAACTGGAAGTCCTCAACGGCGTTTTAAATGTAGGAAACAATTCGAATAACCAGAGGAATGATATCGAGTATTCATCGGGAGGATATCCTTCAATTGACATCAGGGGAGGATCATTGTACGTCAAAGGTCAGATTAAAAGAAGTTCTCTAACGCTGGATGGTTCGCTGAGATACACACAGTCAGGAGGAAATGTTTATATCCAGGGCAAGAACCAGGATAATTCAAGGGCAAAATTCGAAGTATGCAACGACAGCAGTGTTTTTAACTTCTCAAACGGACAAATAAACATATACAGAGGTGGCGGGTCAGACTTCGGTGATCTTTATCTAAGGCCTGACGAATATCTTGTAACGGGCGGAACAATTGTTTTTGCCCCGGTTGCGGGCCTTGGTGCGCAAACATACACTGCCGATGCAACCTGTAATCTGCATCATCTTATCGTTCCGGGTAACAGTACCGGGAATTCCGCAACTGTAAGTCTCATGGTCAATCCGCTTACACTCACCGGAGATCTGATTATCAATGCTAACGGTACCTTTAATTGCAACAACAGGAATCTTTCTATATCCGGCAATTTTACAAATAACGGCACATTTACGCCCGGGAACAACATAACGACATTCTTCGGCAACTCTGCTCAGACAGCCAATTTCGGTGTCAGTACAGCGTTCAATAAGCTCACGGTCGACAAATCAGTCGGCTCAAAGGTTATTTTCTCCGGCGGCGCCTTTCATCCTGTTGTTAACGATACATTATTAATAAACAGCGGTACGCTTGAGAATGCGGGAACACTGAATATCGTGACTTTAGGAAATATAATAAATAACGGTATCCATTCCTCCACAGGAACCGGCAACCTGGTATTGCATGGAACCAGGCCGAAGGTAGTTTCGGGTAATGGCAGTGGCCGTTTCGGAAACATATCGGTTATCAATGCTTTCGGTGTTTCGGTAAGTTCAGATGTTTCAATAGACGGCCTGTTATCATTTACATCCGGCACACTGAACATCAATGATTTCCTCCTTTCTTTTTCTGAAACTGCGCCTTCGCCAACAGGTACTGCCCTGAATATGTGCATAATATCTAACGGTGTGCTGAGTGATGGCGGTATCAGGAAATATTTCCCCGCCGGAGCTGCATCATTCAACTTTGGTATCGGTGTAGCCGGAAAATACACTCCGGTCAACTATACAATCAGCAGCAGTACCGCGCCCGGTTCGATTACTGTCAAACCGGTGAATGTCAGGATACCATCAACATTTGAACCGGTACCGGTTGCAGACGAGTTGCAATACTACTGGAATATTTCTTCAACAGGGTTTTCAGGACTAAACGTTAATTCACGATATACCTATATGGCAT
>DATAEX010000527.1:0-2570 GCA_036257765.1 Bacteroidales bacterium | reverse complement strand
ACCTCATTATTAAAAATTCCGGTAGTCAGCTAAGAGAAGTATTTCTTAGTCATCTGTCAGCAGAGAACAATACGCCTGACACAGCTTATCAAAGGTTTTCTGGATTGTGTGGCAAAATTAATATTCGCCTCACCTCAAGGTATGAAGCAGGAGAGGTTGTTAAAATATCGGATTAGATTTTATCTGATCGTGCCCGGATACTTCTCCAATCCCAATTTCAAACACTCAATTGCATTTTTCAGATCTTCTGTTCTGAGCACGTATGCAATTCGTACTTCCTGTCTTCCCGAACCTATGGTGGAATAAAAGCCCGATCCGGGTGCAAGCATAATAGTTTGTTTATTGTGTTCAAACGATTTCAACATCCACATAGAAAACTGTTCGGCATCGTCTACCGGTAATTTAACCATTGTATAAAATGCTCCTTTGGGTAAAGGACAATAAACACCAGGGATTTCATTCAATGCTTTAACCAGATAATTACGCCGTTCGAGAAACGAATTATAAATATAGGCAGAATATTCCGGAGGTGAATCTAAAGCGGCTTCAGCAGCGTATTGTCCGAGATTTGGAGGACAAAGCCTGGCCTGACAGAATTTAAGAGCCGTGTTAAGAAGCTCATGATTCCGTGATGCCATTACACCTACTCTGAGTCCGGTGGCACTGTACCTTTTCGATACGGAATCGATAAGGATAAGATGCTGTTCAATCCCTTCCAACAGCATGGATGATTTTACGGCATTCCCATCATAACACAGTTCCCTGTAAACTTCATCACAAATAAAGAACAGGTTATATTTCAGTACAAGATCACGTATCTGTTCAAGCTCTTTCCATGAGTACAAATATCCGGTTGGATTATTGGGATTGCAAATGATCACCGCTCTCGTTTTAGGACTGATCTTTTTCTCAAATTCACTAACCGGGGGCAGAGCAAATCCGTTTTCTATTACAGAAGTAACCGGAACAACCTTTACATCCGCAGCTGTGGCAAAGCTGAAATAATTGGCATAAAAAGGTTCCGGTACAATTATTTCATCACCCGCGTTCAGGCAAGTAAGCAAAGTCAATGTAATAGCTTCAGATCCGCCTGTCGTAATAAGAATATCTCTATAATCGAGATTTACACCGATTTTCCCGTAAAATTCCGCAAATTTTTTACGTAATGATTCATTACCTGCACTATGACCATATTCGATTACCTTAGCCGGATAATTATGAATGGCTTCAAGCGCATTAGGTGAAGTAAGCAAATCGGGCTGACCGATATTGAGCCTGTACACTCTGCAACCGCGTTTATCGGCCTCTTCGGCAAGTGGTACAAGCTTACGTATGGGTGAATTGGGCATTAATTTGCCCCGGACTGATATTTCGGGCATATAAATAAACTTTAATGGCAACGGGAAATCCTTTTATTGAAAGAATGGGGCGCTTATTCAAGCGCCGGTGCCGCTGACATATCTTTCTTCTCTTCTTCAACCCTGCCTTTTATTACGAGCACGATAGGTGATTCAGAAGCATTAGAGGAAACAGAAATTGATTTTGAAAAACTTCCGGTTACTCTGGTATTATAGACCACTTTAATAGTTCCCTTTTTGCCTTTACTGATAGGTTCTTTTGGCCATTCAGGAATTGTGCAGCCGCAAGAAGATTTAACATTTTTCAGGACAAGTGGTTCTTCTCCCTTGCTTTTAAAAACAAATTCATATGTGCCATCTCCTTTAAAAGGTATGGTCCCAAAATCATGTTCGATAGTTTCAAATTCAATTGCCGCACCGGTTGAGCTCATCGAGGACTTATGAGAAGTCTGCGAACATCCGGTAAGAAGTAACGCGGCTACGCAAAAGAAATTAATGAAATGCCTCATGGAAACCATATTATTGATTGCAGGCAAAAATAATAGTTTTAATAACATTTGATTCGAAGTATGCAGAAAATATAAAAAATGAGGTTATTAATATTCCATAATCCGAAATCAATCTGTTAAGGTTAATAGCCGAAAAGTTCTATTTTTGCATGATTTAGTCAATTTATAGCTATTAGTTTACAGCATGATGGAAATTCCAAGCAAATACAATCCTGCACAGGTTGAGGATAAATGGTATAAATACTGGATGGATAAAGGGTTCTTCAAATCAGTTCCTGATAATCGCGTTCCATATACTATTGTAATACCTCCTCCGAATGTGACAGGAGTACTGCATATGGGACATATGCTGAATAACACTATACAGGATATTCTGATAAGGCGGGCACGAATGAAAGGAAAAAATGCCTGCTGGGTACCGGGTACTGATCATGCGTCAATAGCTACAGAAGCAAGAGTAGTTGCCAAGCTTAGAAGTGAAGGCATTGAAAAGAAAGATATTTCCAGGCAGGAATTTCTTCAACATGCCTGGGAATGGAGACGCAAGCATGGCGATATCATTCTCGAGCAATTGAAAAAACTTGGGGCTTCATGCGACTGGAGCCGTACCAAGTTTACCATGGATGACGCCATGTCAGAGAGCGTCATCAGGGTTTTTATTGATTTATACAATAAGGGTCTGATATATAGGGGAATTCGCATG
>DATAEX010000098.1:0-6444 GCA_036257765.1 Bacteroidales bacterium | reverse complement strand
GGTTTTTTATCAGGCAATATCCATTCATCGGTTAGTGGAAAAGTAAGCAAAATTGATGAAGTGCTGGATGTAAGCGGTTACAAGAGGCAGGCCGTTTTTATTGAAGTATCCGGTGACGAGTGGCTCGCTGGCATTAATTCCGACAATACATTAGACAAAGAAATTAAAATTGAAGGTCGCGAGATCATACAGAAAATTACCGATGCGGGAATTGTAGGACTTGGCGGAGCGACTTTCCCTTCACACGTTAAACTAACAGTACCTCGCGGTAAGAAAGTTGAATGTCTGTTGGTCAATGGTGTTGAATGCGAACCTTATCTGACGTCAGATCATGCTTTAATGCTGGAGAAAGGCGAAGAAATTCTTATTGGCATTCAGATTCTCAAAAAGGCTCTTGAGGTGAATATTGCTCATATCGGGATCGAGAGTAATAAACCCGATGCAATCGAATTGATGAGAAGACTGTCTTCATCCTATGAAGGTATAAAGGTTCATGCCCTAAAAGTAAAATACCCGCAGGGTGGTGAAAAACAGCTGATCAAAGCTATTACAGGTCGGGAGGTTCCTTCAGGTGGTCTGCCGGTGGATGTGGGTGTTGTGGCCTTCAATGTTGGAACAGTATTCGCTGTATATGAAGCTGTGCAGAAAAATAAGCCATTAATTGAAAGAGTGGTTACCATTAGCGGTAAAACCGTTAAGAATCCTTCAAATTTTCGGGTAAGGATCGGAACTCCGGTACATTCTCTCATTGAAGCTACAGGAGGAATGGATGAGAAAACCGGAAAGATCATAATGGGCGGACCAATGATGGGTAAAGCTCTGGTGAATACAGATATTCCTGTTATGAAAGGCACATCAGGAATAGTTCTTATTCCTGACGAACAAGCAGACAGGAAATTACAGCAACCCTGTGTCAGGTGTGCAAAATGCGTTTCAGTATGCCCGATGGGCCTTGAACCGTACTTATTGATGACGCTGGCACGTCAGGCTAACTACGGACGTCTTGAAACAGAACATGTTATGGATTGCATGGAATGTGGCTCGTGCAGCTATACATGCCCTTCCGACAGGGCTCTGCTCGATTTTATAAGGCTCGGCAAATCTAATGTTGGTAAAATAATAAGATCCAGAAAAAAACAATGAGCAAGCTTTTAACAGTTTCACCATCCCCCCATATCAGCACGGATTTATCGCTCAACAAGCTGATGTATGGAGTGATAATTTCTTTAATACCAGCATTTCTTGTGACCGTCTATGTGTTTGGAATCGGAGCAATTCTGGTTACGGCAGTTTCAGTTGTATCATGTGTTCTTGCCGAAGCAGCAATCCAGAGATACATTATGAAGGTACCGCTGCGCATAAGCGATGGTTCTGCTATTGTCACAGGTATATTGCTTGCTTTCAATCTTCCGTCTAATCTTCCATGGTGGATGGTGGTTGTCGGGGCGCTTTTTGCAATTGGAGTGGGAAAAATGACATATGGTGGTCTGGGTAATAATCCATTTAATCCGGCGTTGGCAGGACGCGTTTTCCTGCTTATTTCGTTTCCGGTGCATATGACAAGCTGGCCATTACCAGTGACTTCCAGATTCGAATACATCGATGCGTCCACAGGAGCGACGCCATTGGGTTTTCTGAAAGAAGCCCTGAGAAACGGTGAGACCGTTCAAAATGTGATGGACCAGATTCCGGGCCATATGCAACTATTTATAGGGCAAATGGGTGGTTCGTTAGGCGAAGTTTCTGCATTGGCTTTGTTAATTGGATTTGCATATCTGCTATTCAGAAAAATAATTACCTGGCATATTCCGGTAACAATGATTGCCTCTATATATATTTTCACAGGAATTCTCTGGCTTATCGATCCATCAACTAATGCCACTCCGCTTTTTCATATCCTGACGGGCGGAGTAATGTTGGGAGCAATTTACATGGCTACCGACCTGGTAACTTCTCCGATGACCAAAAAAGGGATGGTCATTTTTGCTGCCGGCATCGGGATCATTACTGTGGTGATCCGGAAATTCGGAGCTTACCCGGAGGGAGTTTCATTTGCAATTCTCATTATGAACGCTTTTGTTCCGCTCATAAACAAATATGTTAAGCCAAAACGGTTCGGAGAGGAGGTAAAAAATGGGTAGAAAGATTGAATCCACGCTGATCAATATGATCCTTTCATTGGTGTTGATTTCGATGACCATGTCTGCTGCCTTGGGCTTTGTTTATTTAAAAACCAAAGAGCCTATTGAAATTGCTTCCAGACAAAAGGAAATTCAGGCTATCAGACAGGTTATTCCTGAATTCGACAGCGATCCGCTTGCAAACATGAGCGAGTATAATGGTGTTATTGTTTACCAGGTAAGCAAACAAAATAAGCCTGCAGGGTTTGCGATAAAATCCTTTACAGAAAAAGGATTCGCAGGTCATATTGAAATAATGGCAGGCTTTCTTCCCGATGGGACTGTTAACAATGTTGTTGTATTAAACCATAAAGAAACACCGGGACTCGGAACAAAAATGACCGATCCTAAGTTCAGTGACCAGTTCGAGGGTAAAAACCCTTCAACCTTTAGCCTGAAGGTGAAGAAAGACGGAGGTGATGTGGATGCCATAACTGCGGCCACGGTCAGTTCAAGGGCGTACTGTGACGCATTACAGCGTGCATTTGAAACTCTTAAGTCTATTAATGACAGCTTATCCGCACAATTATAATATTTTCAATTTCTGTATAAATGGGAAATCTCAGATATTTTACCAATGGCCTTTTAAAAGAAAACCCGACTTTCGTCATTGTTCTTGGTACTTGTCCCACACTTGCCATAACCACGGCGGCAATAAACGGAATTGGAATGGGTGCAGCAACTGCATTTGTGCTGGTTTTCTCCAATCTGTTCATTTCGCTTCTGAAAAATGTGATACCTGATAAAGTCAGGATAGCGGCCTTCATTGTAGTCATTGCAACATTTGTAACCATTGTCGATCTGGTAATGAAAGCGTATACCCCCGATTTATATAAAGCACTCGGTATTTTCATTCCTCTGATCGTTGTAAACTGCATCATTTTGGGCCGCGCAGAAGCCTTTGCACAAAGAAACTCCATATGGCCTTCCGTACTTGACGGAATTGGAATGGGACTAGGATTCACTCTTGCCATAACTCTTATAGGTTCGATCAGGGAAATCCTTGGGAACGGATCTATATTCGGTATCCGGCTGATGGCGGAACAGGCATCAACCATTCTCATATTTGTCCTGCCTCCGGGAGCTTTTGTGACCTACGGGTTTCTTATAGCTATCATGAACCGGATCAAACTGAAATATAATATTTAAGCCATGGAATATATCCTTCTCATCATATCAGCAGTTCTTGTTAACAATGTAGTATTGGTACAGTTTCTGGGGATTTGTCCTTTTCTTGGAGTTTCAAATAAAATAGAAACTTCAATGGGAATGGGAGTCGCTGTAATATTTGTTATGTCTCTGGCTAACCTGGTAACATACTTGATACAATTTTATGTATTGATCCCATTACATATCGAATTCATGCAGACCATTACCTTTATTTTTGTTATCGCATTCCTTGTGCAGGTAGTGGAAATCATTCTTAAAAAAGCGGCACCGGCTTTATATCAGGCACTTGGTATTTATCTTCCGTTGATTACAACCAACTGCGCTGTACTGGGTATTGCCATTCTTGCTGTTCAGAAAGACTATAATTTGGTAATGAGTGTATTATATGCCGCAGGTATCGCAGCCGGTTTTACCTTTGCCCTCATACTGATGGCCGGAATTCGCGAACAGTTATCATTAACCGAAACGCCAAAAGGTATGAAAGGATTCCCGCTTTCACTTGTTACAGCCGGGTTACTCTCACTGGCATTTATGGGATTCTCCGGAATAGTAAAATAAATCCCTGCCATCCTTCTATCCTTTCAGGATGGGCATTTTGGATTTATCCCTCAATTCAACTACTTTTGCCGCAATTATTGGGACCGTATGTTAAGAAAAACGCTGAGCGACAATCAGTTATTTTTTATTCCTTATGCAATTCTGCTTTTGTTTTCCGCGATTATTTTAATCACTGTCGAGAAAGGTGAAATCCATCTGTATACCAATCAGTATCATACAGCTTTCTTTGATATTTTATTCGCATTTCTGACATACCTGGGCGACGGATGGTTTATCATTATCCCGGCTCTGATCCTGCTCTTTTTTTCCTTAAGGCATTCCGTTTTTCTGATTACCGCCTATTTTTCTACCGGACTTGTCACTCAGATTCTCAAAAGGATATTTTTCGAAGATGTATTAAGGCCTTCAAAACTCCTGGAGGATGCAGATCTTTATCTTATCGAGGGTGTTGATATGCTTAGCGGACGAAGTTTTCCCTCGGGACACGCTACCAGCGCCTTTGCATTATTCCTTTGCCTTGCCCTTATTGCTAAAAATCGGGTTATAAAATTTTTATGCCTGATATTTGCATGTCTGGTTGCATATTCAAGAGTATATCTTTCACAGCATTTTCTGATCGATATTTCAGTGGGATCAATCATCGGAAGTGCCGGTGCATTTTTCTTTTATGTCCTTTATTATAAAGATGACCGCAGATGGCATGAATGGTCAATAAAAAAGGCTTTCACTCATGAACGGCAAGCCTGAAAACACAAGGATTTATAATCTTTTAATAGCGGTAGTTGCAGCATTGCTTTTCATACCATTTCTGGGAGGAGTTCACCTGTTCGACTGGGATGAAATAAATTTTGCAGAATCAGCACGTGAAATGATCGCCAGTGGAGATTATCTCACGGTGCAAATCAATTTTATCCCATTCTGGGAAAAACCTCCGTTGTTTATCTGGATGCAGGTAGCATCGATGAAAGTTTTCGGTATAAATGAATTTGCCGCCAGACTCCCAAATGCCATCTGCGGAATAATAACTCTTCTTGTTCTTTTCAATATAGGAAAAAGGATCCGCGATGTAGGTTTCGGCACCACCTGGGTTTTGATGTATGCCGGTTCAATGCTGCCTTTTCTGTACTTTAAATCAGGAATAATTGATCCCTTTTTTAACCTGTTTATTTTTACAGGGATTTACAGATTTCATCTTTACTTCGAATCACCTCAAAACAGGATGCGGAATGCAGTTATTTCAGCCGTGTTAATTGGACTTGCAATACTTACAAAAGGCCCGGTGGCCTTACTTATATTTCTTCTGACTTTTGGTGTTTTTATGGTCGTACCGAAATTCAGGGTTAATATCCGGCTAAAGGATGTGATGGCATTCGTAATAGTCTTGATATTTACAGGAGGATTCTGGTTCATTCTGCAGATAATGCAGGGAAATTTCGGCATAATCGCCGACTTTGTGCAATATCAGATAAGATTGTTTAATACTCAGGATGCAGGACACGGAGGATTTTTACTGTATCATTTTGTTGTACTGTTGATCGGAGTATTTCCTGCATCGATCCTGGCGCTTCCTGCTCTGTTACCTGCAAAATATTCATCCATAAAGGATAATGCATTTTATATATGGATGCTGATACTATTCTGGGTTGTATTATTATTATTTACAATTGTCAGAACTAAAATTGTTCATTATTCATCACTTTGTTATTTTCCACTTACTTTCCTTGCTTCATGGGCCATATATTACTCTGAAACAAGTTTCACCCGCTCCTGGAGAAAAGTTGTAGTATCCTTTATATTATCAACCGGATTAATTATTGCTTTGATTATTATAGGTTTGACCTTTCTTGATGAGTATAAGCAAGCGTTAATTGAATTTTTGCGGATAAAAGATCCATTTGGCATTGCTAATCTTTCTGCTGACGGTGAATGGAGGGGCTTTGAATTCCTGACGGGATTATTACTGATTGCAGGGCTAACCGTATTCCTGATTTTGTTCCGGCGTAGATTTGAACATGCTGTGCGGATCTTGAACGTGTTTGTTGGGGTATTTATGTTCTTCTCGATGTTACTTATTGCACCGAGAGTTGAAGCATATTCACAGCGGGCTGTTATTGAATTTTTTAAATCGGTGAGTGACGAGGATGCCTATTTGCTTACTGTAGGGTATAAAAGCTATGCGCATTTATTTTATGGAAAAGTGCGTGATCATTCTTCCATAAAGGACTCCTACGAAAAAGACTGGCTGCTCCAGGGTGAGATAAATAAGCCGGTTTATGTTTCAGCCAAAATCACCCGAAAGGAAAAGATGATGAAAGATTATCCGCAATTAAAACTGCTTTATGAAAAGAATGGTTTTGTATTTTTTAAAAGACTCCCTGTTTCGACCTCACCAACCTCCGATTCACCACTGGTCTCAAAATTAAAACTGATATGATTAATAATAAAACCATTACTGTAGTTCTTCCAGCCTATAATGCCGAAAAAACCCTTGAAAAAACATTCAGGGAAATACCACTTGACAGTGTCGATCATGTAA
>DATAEX010000089.1:0-11187 GCA_036257765.1 Bacteroidales bacterium | reverse complement strand
AAACTGCAGACAAGTCTTTGTTGTTTCTTAAGAGCGTACCCGTAAATTGGGACGAGGAAATAACCATGATGTGATTAATCACTTTTTAGAACATCTTACTAAGAAATGACAGAGAATCCCATACGAAATATTAAAACCGGTACATTAACTCTGGCGAATCCCTTTCCCGGTCTTCGTCCTTTTAGTGTTGAAGAGAGTCATTTATTTTTCGGACGTGAGGGGCAGTGTGAGATTGTATTAGGGTATCTGGTAAGGAACAGGTTTGCTGCAGTTACCGGTGCTTCCGGAAGCGGTAAATCGTCGCTGATCTACTGCGGACTTATTCCTGCTCTTTACGGAGGTTTTATTACCGAAGCCGGCTCCAGATGGCGCATTATTACAACAAGGCCTGGTAACAGCCCGGTCGAGAACCTTGCAGAAGCCATAGCTGAAAGCGATAAATCAGACAGGAACGATGAAGAAGTTCAGATCGAAAAGCAGATCCTTTATACCATACTGCGACGCAGTTCATTCGGGCTTGTTAATGCTGTAAGGCAGATTAAGCTGGCAAAGGGAGAAAATATACTATTGATCCTCGACCAGTTTGAAGAACTTTTCAGGTTTAAGGAAAGCCGCAAGGATATAACAGCGGTTAATGAAACCGAGGCTTATATTAAAATGCTTGTTAATGCAATCAAGCAGAAGGATCAACCTATCTATGTGGTACTTACCATGCGTTCTGACTTTATCGGTGAATGTTCGCAATTCCAGGAGCTGACGAAGCTTATCAATAAGAGCAACTTCCTCATTCCTCAGATGACTCGCGATGATTTCAGGGAAGCTATCACAGGACCTCTTGCTGTCGGCGGCGCGGAAATCGATCCACAGTTGCTTCAGCATCTTCTAAATGCCATTGAAGATAAAAACGATCAGTTGCCTGTTCTGCAACATGCCATGATGCGGACGTGGGAATTCTGGACCCGTAATAATGAACCGACTGCACCGCTGCGAATACGCGATTACGAGGTGGCCGGAAGGATTGAGAATGCTCTATCGATGCATGCCAATGAAGCCTACGATGAGTTAACCGAGGAAGGCAAGGCCATCTGCAAAGCAATGTTCAGATGCCTGACTGAAAAAGGAACCGATAATAAAGGCACCCGCCATCCGGCAACAATAAAATATATAGGCGAAATTGCACAGGTTGGCGATCAGAAGGTAATCGACGTAGTTAATAAATTCAGGGCGAAAGGAAGATCATTTCTGACACCCGGTGAAGACGTGGTGATCGATAGCGATACGGTTATTGATATTTCGCATGAAAGCCTTATGCGTATTTGGGATAAACTAAGATCCTGGGTTGATGAAGAATTCTCATCGGTACAGATGTATTTGAGATTATCCGAAGCAGCATCTCAATACCAGGTTGGTAAAACCGGTTTATGGCGCCCGCCTGATCTCCAACTTGCGCTTAACTGGAAAAAAACGCAAAAGCCTACCCTCGCCTGGGCTAAAAAATATAACCCTGCCTTCGAAAAAGTTATGGTATTTCTGGATGCCAGCGAAAAGAAATACCTCCAGGAAGAGCAAAATAAAGTGAGGCTCCAACGTATGGAGCTAAATCGAACCCGGAAATTTGCCGTATCATCGCTGCTTGCAGCGGTTGCATTTCTGTTTATTTCTGTTTGGGGCTTCCAGCAAAGAGCTGAGGCAATAAAAAGAGCCCGTGAAGCCGACAATCTGAGGGAAGAAGCCGAATACAGGAGACAGCTTGCAGACAGTCTTGCAGATGTTGCCGATAGCAGAGCCGATATGGCTGAAATTCAGCAGATGATCGCACAAATGAGCGCCGATACCGCAGATAAAGAACGCGCCATAGCCTATCTGAGATCGAAAGTATCGGAGCAGCAAAAAGAACTTGCCGAAAGACAGGCTGAAGAAGCTGCCCGTAGGAGTCAAACCTATCAGCAGGAAAAGGAACAAGCTCAAAAGACCGCTATAGAAGCAATCGAACAACAGACCCTGACCGAACGGGAAAAAATTGAAGAGCTTAATAAGAAAATGCTCTCCGTAGCACAGACTATGGCTGTCAAAACTACACAGATTGATGACAAAAATCTGAAAGGTTTACTGGCATACCAGTCATTTATATTCAACAGGGACTACCAGGGACAAGTGGATCATCCCGATATTTACCATGCACTCTATACGGCACTGGCCGGATTTAACGGTGATAATTACAATGCCCTCTCCGGGCACGAAGGCGGCGGGATAAAATCAATCGCTTTCCTGCCATCGACAAATGTATTCTTCAGCTCAGGATCAGATGGAAAAATCCTCCGATGGGACCTGAACGGCAATGTAAAATCTTTCCGGACTTTAATCAGTAATCCGATCAACAGGTGTATGTCGGTGAGTCCGAATGGACGATGGCTTGCAAATGCTACTCTTACATCAAGCATCCAGCTGTTTAACCTGAATAACCTTAATGAGGAACCCGAATTACTGCAGGCTCATAAAAGCTGGGTCAGCGTTCTTGCATTTTCTCCGGACAGTCGTGGCCTCTATTCTGCCAGCAATGACAAGAGTATTATATACTGGGATCTTGTCAACAACACTCATACGGTTTTCCTTTCACTTCCTAATACCGTGGTCCGCTGTCTCGCAGTGACCGACAGGTTCATTTACGGAGGAACCGATGACGGCAGATTGATCCGCTGGAATATCGAAACCAAAGACGAAACAGTTCTCTTCAGGTCAGATAAAAATACCATTTCAGGGATAGCAATTAACTCAGGCGGAACACGCATTGCTTTTGTTGATAAAAACGGATCGCTCAGGTTACTTGATGTCAGGAACAATACCGTAGTTAGAACAGTGATGGCCCATTCTGCAAGGATTGTAGATGTGAAATTCAGTTACGATGACAGGCAGATTGCAACGGCGAGCTTTGATAAAACAATAAAGATATGGGATGCTGCAAACCTTGGCAACAGGCCTATATCCATTGTAAAACACAATGAATGGGTTCTTGCTGTGGCCTTCAGTCCCGATGGAAAATACCTGGTATCGGGCGATGAGCGTGCTATGATTTATTACTGGCCGACTCATACATCATTTATGTCTGAACAAATATGCGGACTTGTATCACGTAATATGACTCAGCGTGAATGGGAGACATATGTGGGTTATGACATTAATTACCAGAAAACTTGTCCAAACAAATAATTTCCAATGCCTCATTCATACATCAAACCTTATCTCAAATTTTCAATCACCGCACTGATCTTTTTAAACTTATTATCGGTAAGCTTATTTTCCCAGGAGGATTGTGGCAGCAAGATACAGGAAGCTCAAAGGTATTATGATCAGGGTATGATCGATGAAATTCCCAGCATGCTGGCACCCTGTATGGCTGATGGATTTACCCGGACCCAGAAAATCGAAGCCTATAAGTTGATCATCATGTCGTATCTGTTTGCTGAAAATCAGTTTGAGGCGGAACGTACCATGCTTGAATTTCTAACGAAATATCCCGAGTACGAAATTATGCCTAATGATCCGGTAGAATTCGTCTATCTATTCGAATCGTACCGGACTGCCTCCGTATTTTCCTTTGGACTTTCAGGTGGACTTAATTTTACCGATCCGCGCATTATCGAACCTTTTTCAACTTTTGACCTGAATGAAGCCACCCTTAAGAACATCATTAAACCCGGTTTTCAGGTGGGACTGGGCATAGAACGTTATATCAGCAGAAATTTCATGCTTAACCTGGAGACTTATTTTGCCCTGAATCAGTATATGTTTTCGGATGAAATAAGAGATGCCGGGACCAACCGTATCAGTTATGTCACTTTTAGGGAAAAACTTTATAAAATTGAAGTACCCATATCATTAACCTACGAATTCACCATTAATAAAACGCATTTTATTGTACGCGCCGGAGGTTCGGCCGCTAAAATTACCGGTGTATCCGGCGAGCCTTCACGTAAATTTTCAGAAGATATTCAGGCGCTCACCGGTGCAAGCCTGAATATGATCGATTACCGCAAACAAATGTTGTACAGTGGTTTAATCGGAGCAGGTGTGCGCTATAAAGTACCCCGGGGTATTGTATCACTTGATCTGAGGGCAAAAATGGGACTTAACAGTATTGTAAAAACAGACCAGCGGGATGAAACACTCCTGAACAGATTCTATTACCTCGATGACAATTTCTCTCTGAATGACCTGTCACTTTCCGTAGGTTATTATTTTTCATTCTATAATCCAAGAAAACAGAGATAATCATGAAAAATTTTCTATATATATTTCTTGTCAGTTCATTGTTCATTTTCTCATGCGATAAGGAAGAAGTCTCCGAAAATCAGAAAAGGGATTTTATAAAATTTTATACTAATTATCCCGAATTTTCTGCGGCAGATGTTGTTGTTACTGATAATGGTTATGCTATCCTGGGAACTGCAAAAACACTTGAAGGTGGAACCTGGATCAGCCTCTTAAGAACTGATAATCTGGGTAATTCAATTGATTCGGCACGTATATATGGAATTTCCGGTGACGATGGTCCCGCAAATATTGCTTATTGTTTAAAAGCTCTCGATGACGGGGGATTTGGAATTCTTGGGTCAGTACTGAACAATCAGACTGGTTACAGATCCGCTTACTTTATAAGAACCGACGCGAATGGCGATACCTTGTTTACACGTATGATATCGCTTAATGGTGATCTCGTTGCCAGATATTTTGATGTGTCCAGTCAAGGATCCTTTTATATGACCGGATATTTTGATCTACCAGGGAAAGGACATCAAATCTGGTGGTTCGGTATAGATGATCAGGGCAACGGCATACGTAACCAACGGATTTTCGGATATGATTACGCTGACGAAGGCAATCACCTGACCATCCTTCCTGATGGCCGACTATTGATAGCCGGCTTTATAACTCTTGCGGATACAGCCAGAGCTGTTCTCATTAAAACTGATGAAAATACCATTTATGTTAATCATTATGAATCAAAACCAGTTGCCGATGAAACCGGTAACTTTGTGCTTCCCTTGAGCGATATCGAGTATCTTCTGCTTAGTACATCCGGCGATAATTCTTCATCCTCACTAAAACTGGAAAATATTCAATGGAATAATCCAAAACCTGCTGCTGCGTGGACCAGGGTTTACAATTCCAATGATATAGAATTTGGAAGGCGTCTTATAAATGATGATCAATCTATTTATATATTGGGAACGACGTCATTCAGCCCTTCGAATTCCGTTATTTCGCTAATCCGAACGAATTTATCCGGCGAAGAGCAGTCACGTATGGAATTCGGAAGTGGAAGCAAGCTTTCCGCGGCGGCATTTGAAAGAACTAACGACGGAGGTTTTATCATAACAGGAACCAATATAAATCCTGAAGCAAATAACACTTCTGTTGCTCTGATAAAAATCAGGTAAATTCCTCTTAATTTCTGAAACATGAGATGGCATAATGCCACTCATTTTAGACAGTTCATCAAATAGTTTCATGCTTTTATTTTGAAATTTATACATTTGTTCCTATCGAGGTACACACCCCCTTACCGTTAATTTTTCTAATAATTTTCATGCCATGAGAAAACTTTCCATCCGGTATCGACCTGCGGCATATTTCTTCATAATACTCTTTTTTGGTTTATCCTCCAGGTCTTTCTCCCAATCGGGACCGGTAATTACAGATATCACTGACCAGGTTATAAGTGAAGGTGAAGTCTTTACCGCTATCGATCTTGATAAAGTGGTGAGTGATCCTGATAACAACCCTGATGAGCTGATGTGGTCTTTTTCAAATAATGACGAACTGCAGGTGAGCATCCAGGATCATATGGCGATGATTGAAATTCCGAACACTGATTGGTATGGACAGGAAACTATCCTTTTTACCGTGACTGATCCGGATTCCAACCTAAGTTCCGATGAAGCGACTTTCACTGTGCAACCGGTTAACGACCCGCCTGTAATCTCGGATATTCCTGGTCAGGAGATCCCGGAAGGCGAATCATTCAACGATTTCAACCTTGATCCTTATGTATCCGACATTGATGATGCTCTCGCATCGCTTACATGGTCGGTCAATGATGGCACTAATCTCACCGCCACTATCGATGGTTCTCACAATGCTTCAATTAAAGCAAACAATACAGGCTGGACAGGGTCGGAAACGTTCGTTTTTTCAGTTCAGGACGCAACCGGAGCCAATGCCAGCGACAACGCCACATTCACAATCAATAACACCGAGGATTTTCCTGTTGCGGCGGATGATAGTTATTCGGTGAACGAGGGGAGTAATTTAAGCACTCCGGCGCCAGGAGTGCTCTCAAATGATTCTGATGCAGACGGCGATCCATTGTCTGCTGTATTGGTTTCAGGTCCTGCTTATTCCACATCATTCTCATTGAATGAGGATGGTTCGTTTTCATATTCTCATAACGGAAATGAAACCGGTGAAGATTCATTTACATATCATGCATGGGATGGTACCGGTTACAGTAATACGGTAACTGTAACTATTACAATCAATCCGTTGAATGATCCGCCCGTAGTTACCGATATTCCCGGGCAGACCATATCCGAAGGAAGTACGTTTGCTACCATTGACCTGAATAATTATGTTGCCGATCCGGATAACCCAAATAATACCATTGACTGGACATACAGTGGCAACTCCTTACTGACAGTAAGCATAAGCGCAGGAAAGATTGCAACAATTTCCATACCTTCAACCGATTGGTTCGGTTCGGAAACTATAACATTTAAGGCAACGGATCCGGCATCTGACTGGGATGAGGATCAGGCTGTATTTACAGTTAATTCTGAAAATGATCCTCCTGTAATTTCTGACATTCCTAATCAGACAATCCTAGAGGGTGCTTCATTCAGCACCATTAATCTTGATGGTTACGTTGCTGATCCCGATGACAACGATAATCAAATTACCTGGACAATCGCAGGGAATTCGCAGCTGAATGTCACTATTAGTCCTTCAAGGGTTGCCACAATAACTACGCCCTCAAATGACTGGAACGGAACAGAGACAATCACATTCACGGCAACTGATCCCGCGTCGGGATCAGACAATGACCCGGTAACTTTCACGGCAACAAATGTTAATGATAATCCGGTTTTAGCGGGTATTGAAGGTGCCGCTCTGGTTTATAACGAGGGTGATGCAGCTAAGCAGGTTACAGCATCCCTGACCGTAACGGACATTGATAATACCCTTGTTTCGGCAATAGTTGCCATTACCGGAAATTACCAGGACGACCAGGATGTGCTGTCTTATCCCGGGGGATTTGGTATTACAGCAAGCTGGAATTCTTCAACCGGCCGTCTTACATTGACCGGGAACACGAATCCCGCAAATTACCAGAACGCCCTGAGACTGGTCGCTTATCATAATACGAGCCTGAATCCTGCAACGACAGCCCGTACCGTCACTTTCACTGTCAACGACGGAGTTGTCACAAGCAATCAGCAATTGCGAAGTATTACCATAAACCCCGCAAATAGCGCCCCGGTACTTACTGATCCTACTGTAACACCGGTTAATTTTACTGAAGATGCCGGTGCAGTTCAGCTGACCAATACCATAACTATTACTGATGACGATAACACAACTATTGCGGGAGCCCTTGTAAAAATAACCACAGGTTTAGTCTCAACTGAAGATAATTTAAGTTTCGTCAGCACCGGGGGCATTAACGGCAGTTATAATACCGGTTCGGGTGAGTTAAACCTCACAGGGATAGCTTCTTTGTCAAATTACAGGACCGTACTCCGCTCTGTAACTTACAGCAATTCAAGTGATGTGCCGAATACATCGAACAGGCTTATTTCCTTCACAGTCACTGACGGGAGTTCGATCAGCAATTCGATAAATAAAACGGTTACAGTAAGCGCTGCAAATGATCCCCCTGTATTAAGCGCGATTGAAAGTACAGCTGTATCATACAGTGAGGGCGATGGTGCTGTTAAGATAACCAATACAATAACTGTAGCTGATATCGACAATTCACCTATGACATCGGCTATTATCACTATTTCGAATAATTACCAGAACGGACAGGATGTTCTTGGGTTTACCAATGGATTTGGACTAACCGGAACCTGGAATCAGTCACAGGGAATGCTTACTCTTTCAGGAACTGCCACTGTCGCGCAGATGCAAAGTGCTCTTCGTTCAATAACCTATGAAAATACAAGTAAGAATCCGTCAACCGCTGCAAGAACTGTTCGTTTTGCAGTCAGCGATGGAAGTAGCAGCAATACCGTAACCAGAAACATTTCCCTTGGCATTGTCAATGATCCTCCGGTGCTTACCGAGCCGGTTGAAACTACTGTCGCCTTTACCGAAAATGGCGGGTCTGTACGACTGACCAGTACCCTGACAGTAACTGATGAAGATAACTCCAGTCTCGCGTCCGGAATTGTTTCAATTACATCCGGCTTCCGGAACGATCAGGATATCCTTTCATTCACACCTGCAACCGGTATTACCGGTGTATATAATCAATCGTCGGGCATTCTGACTTTTAACGGAGTTGGCACATTATCAACATACCAGACCTTGCTGCGGAGCATAAGATATGACAATTCAAGCGAAGCACCGGATATAACCAATCGTGTAATTTCTTTTACTGTTAACGACGGCACAGACAATAGCACCGCTGTTGCAAAGACCGTTACCATAACCCCGCAAAATGACCCGCCTGTAGCCACAAACGTTACTATAACTGCTCTGAATAATAATATAGGAACCTTGCATACAGGCTCGTTTACCTATACTGACCCCGACGGTGATGATCCGGGGACTCATACCTACCAGTGGTACCGGTCGGATTTTTCAAACGGAACCTCCCCTGTTGCCATACCGGGTGCAAATGCTGCGACATATAGACCAGTGAGGGCCGATGGAGGCAAATTCATTGGCTTTGAAGTAATACCCTTTGATAAAAACAACCTGGCAGGATCTCCTGCAAGAACCGCTGTATTCATTAATATAAATGCCGTTCCTGAAGCACGGAATGTCAGGGTTTATGCTCCCCAGTCAGTTCCCGGTTCAATTATCAGCGGGCGTTTCACCTATTTTGATAAAGAAAGTAATCCAAGGGGTAATGCCATTTACTTCTGGTATCGTTCAAACGTGAGCAACCCTACTGAATCATCTCCGGGTACACCGTTTGATCCTCCTACACCGGGTGATTCGACATATACCTTAAGCAGTACCGATTCAGACAAATGGATCTGGTTCGCAGTAAGTCCGGTAGCATCAGCCGGATCTTCACCGGGAGATACCACATGGAGTAATATCATCGGTCCGATTGGAAAATATACTGCATCCCTGTCCGGAAGTGATACTGTGTGCTCCGGGGTTATAATGCCGGTTACACTAACAATTACCGGTGGCAAATCGCCGTACAGAGCTGTTTTACACCGTACCGGTATTCTTCCGAAGGACACAACCTTATCGGATATAATATCATCGCCGCGACTGATCAATGTAAAAATACCCGGAACTTATACTATTGTAGAAGTCACAGATGCAGGTGACGACCAGGCCGACATAACAGATGCAAAAGCTGTGACACTTGTTGTCAATCCAAGATCACGAGCCAGAATTTCAGGTTCTGCAAGTATTTGCCAGGGGGTGGATACACATGCCCAGCTGACACTTGATTTTCTGTCAGGGGCTAAACCCTGGAATGTAACCATCCGCCGGGGTGAAACTGCATTTAACGATACAATACTCACTGGCCTGAACTCCGATCCGTCGACATTTATATCAAGGATTATAGGTTCGGGTCCAACAAGGCATCGTGTTGTTGCAATTACCGATGCAAATGGTTGTGCGGGCGATACCACTTCAGGTTCTGCATGGCTTAGCTATAAAACCAGTCCGATCGCTGTAATTTCAGGTTCCGACAGCATTTGCCCCGGCGAACCAGCAAGATTATCAGTGATCCTCACATCCGGAACAACACCGTGGAGCTTCTCGTACCAGAGAAATGGAGTACATGCCGGAACCTATGCCAACATTACAAATACAAGCCAGACGATTTCCGTTACACAATCTGGTATTTATACGCTTTCGGCTGTTACGGATCCGGGTGGCAATGGCTGCGGCTCCGGAAAGGCTCTGATTGCGGCACATACAACTCCCACAGCAACCATAAGCGGAACCGCGACTATTTGTGAGCATACCTCAGCTAATCTCCAGGTAAACCTTACAGGAAAATCCCCATGGAAATTCGGCTATCATCGTAACATGACTTTCGACTCTACAGTTGTTGAGAATGTTTTGACCTCACCGCGTACAGTACAGGTAAGGAAGGCTGGAACCTACAGGTTGTTTGAAGTTATTGACAGGAACGGATGCAGCGGTACGGTTTCCGGAAATGCTGTAATCACCGTGACACCTGCGCCCGATGTAACTATTTCAGGACTTAAAAAGGCATATAACTATAAAGAGAATGAGATCGATACGATAATCGGAACCCCGGCAGGTGGCGAATACGGTGGTCCCGGCGTATTGGGAAATTTCTTTCTGCCAACGATTGCCGGATTGGGAACCCATAATATCACATATAAGTACAGAACCTCTCCCGGAAGCTGTTGGGGTTATGACACAGCGATTGTGAACGTTCTCGAATCAAATTCTATTATTCTTTTTGAGAACGGGCGTACAAAGTATTGTCAAAATGATGCGCCATTTACAGTAACAGGAGTTAACCTTGCAGATAATATCGGCTTCTTCACGATTAGCGGAGGTGCAGGACTTGTAGATCACGGTGACAATACAGCTACTGTTTATCCTGATCGTTTGAACCCTAACCGGTATGTAATAACCTACATATATTATTTCGGAGGAGATATGTTCCCGCAGGATGCAGAATTCGATATCGGACCTGCACCATCTGCACACTTCAAATGGGCAACGGAATGTTATACCGAAGGACAGCCAATCAACTTTATCAATACCTCCGGTTCATCATTCGGCTTTCTGACCGATACGAGTTATTACTGGAAGATAAGCACAAATACCGGTTTTGATTCCGACACCTTACGCAATATCAGCTATACATTTCCTGTCGAGGGGTTATACACTATTGAGCTTAGAATAGTTAATTCTTACGGTTGCTCTGATACCGCCATCGCTAACTTTAACCTT
>DATAEX010000075.1:0-2933 GCA_036257765.1 Bacteroidales bacterium | reverse complement strand
TAGGCTAATATACAAATTGTCTGATAATGAAAACAACTGCATTTAACCGGAAACATAAAGAATACGGTGCCAGACTGGTAGAATTCGCAGGTTTTGAGATGCCTGTTGAATATTCGGGAGTAATTTCAGAACATCTTGCCGTCCGGAATTCAGCAGGAGTGTTTGATGTGTCGCATATGGGCGAAATTTGGGTTAAAGGTCCGAATGCCAGGAAATTACTTGACTATATCCTTTCGAATGATCCTGGATTGCTTATCCCGGGCAAGGCACAATATACTTGTTTCCCTAACGGTAGAGGAGGGATTGTTGACGATCTTATTGTGCACCTTTTTCCCGACGGTAAATACCTGTTGGTAGTTAATGCATCCAATATCGAAAAAGACTGGAATTGGATTAATTCACAGAACAAATTCGGAGCTGACCTTGAAAATGCTTCTGATAGGATGTCACAATTGGCCATACAGGGACCTGAGGCGACTAAGGTACTGCAGAAGCTTACCGACGTTGATCTTGCTTCCATGCCATCCTATTCTTTTGTTATAGGAACAGTCGGAGGTATCAAAAACATATTGATTGCATCTACCGGATACACCGGCTCAGGTGGATTTGAAATTTATACTGATTCTCCTGACCCATCATATTTATGGGATAGGATTTTTGATGCGGGTAGGGAATTTGAAATTAAACCGATAGGGCTGGCTGCTCGTGATACTCTTAGGCTCGAAATGGGCTATTGCTTGTATGGCAATGACATTAATGAAGTCACGTCACCAATAGAAGCAGGATTGGGCTGGATTACCAAATTTAATGAAGGACGTAATTTTATCGACCGCGATTTATTGCTCAGACAGAAAATCGATGGGGTGTCCAGAAAATTAACAGGATTTGAAATGATTGACAGGGGAATTCCCCGACAGCATTACAAAATTCATAATGCCACCGATGAAGAAATAGGTGAGGTGACATCCGGAACTATGGCTCCATCGCTGAAAAAAGGTATAGGAATGGGATACCTGAAAACACAATACACTTCTCCCGGAACAGAAATTTATATCAGTATCAGGGATAAAAAAGTGCCGGCAAAAGTGGTTAAAATGCCTTTTGTGTAAAATAGACGATTACACATTTTTTTTCACCACATCGGACTCAATTTCTCCATCCAGAAGTCTTATTATGCGGTGTGCGTTCTGAGCAATTGTTTCCTCATGAGTAACCAGGATAATGGTGTTTCCTCTGTCATGAATTTCACTAAAGAGAGCCATTATATCGATTGATGTTTTTGAATCGAGATTACCAGTTGGCTCATCAGCCAGTATTATGGCAGGATTATTGATCATTGCCCGTGCAATAGATACGCGCTGTCTCTGTCCTCCTGACAACTCATTTGGCTTATGTTCCATGCGATCGCCCAATCCCACACTTTCAAGTGCTGCTTTGGCACGAACTGATCTTTCATTTTTGGATACGCCTGCGTAAACCAGCGGCAGCATTACATTTTCTAATGCAGAATATCTAGGCAAAAGATTAAAAGTCTGAAAGACGAACCCGATTTCCTTATTTCTGATTTCAGCAAGCTGATTATCGGCGAGCTTACTGGCATCCTTATTATTAAGAATATAGGAACCCGAAGTGGGAGTATCAAGACAGCCGATAATATTCATTAAAGTTGATTTGCCTGAACCTGAAGGTCCCATAATAGCGACATATTCGTTCTTATAGATGTTGAGTGACACCGATCGTAAGGCTTTTACCACCTCGGCACCCAGGAAGTAATTTTTATTTATGGAATCCAGATATATGATTTTATCCATTTTGAAAAATTGAATTTCTAAAATTAATACTAATCATACAATATTGCAGGCAAGCACTTAAAATTCAACAGTTATAGCCAAAATGAGTACTCTTTCCCTGGACCCCCGTTTATAATAATTCCCATATCATAAAGGTCAATAGTTGTTGCATTACTAACCGATGACTTAATTTGTTTCCAGGCTCTCATCATATCTTCTGACCAGCGGATATCATCGAGGACAACTACAGAAGCTTCTGAAAATGCATGGAAATATCTTAATGTAGCATCAAATCCATGATTTCCATCTATAAATACCAGTGTATTGGCATTGACTTCCCTGACCAGATCACTTACAATATCATCAAATAACCGGTTGATCACTGTTACATTATCATACCTGTACAATCGGAAATTTGAGGCTGCCATATCTGCAATTTGCGGATTCCCTTCAACCGTTATTAAACGGGCTAAAGGATTGGCGGCTAACATATACATTGCACTTATACCAAGTGAGGTACCCAGTTCAATTATTAATTCCGGCTTGAATTTTAAAACAACTCTGTACAACAACTTACCGCGCTTTTTACTCACCGAAGTACGGCGCGCATACTGTGAGACTATTGTTTTGCTGCTCCGGTTCTTTGATCCGGCACCAGGGCTTTTAAGTGATATAAGATTCCTATTTGAACGCAATAAAGAATAATAATTCAGGACAGCGGACAGTGCAGTTCTTCTGATTTTGATGTCTAAAATATCTCTTTTAAAATCATCTATGAACTGATCGGTTTTATTCCGGAATATTGTTTTGCCGGTGTGGATAAGAAATTCTTTAATAATTGATGTTGCATACATAAATGAAATATCGTAACAATTAATCCCGTGTGCAAATCTTTTAAAGAAATTGAGGAAAGTTTTGCGATATTTACGCGAGACGCCGGATCATGAGCCAGATTGAAGAACAGGAAATAAAGTATCTCAAAGGTGTGGGTCCTAAAAGGGCTGAATTACTGGAAAAGGAACTGGGCATTCGTACCTGTCGCGACCTGCTCAACTTCTTTCCTTATAAGTATATTGACCGGTCAAAGATATACACAATCAGGGAAATCGATTCCAATCTAGCATATATTCAGGTAAAGGGTAA
>DATAEX010000074.1:0-2573 GCA_036257765.1 Bacteroidales bacterium | reverse complement strand
AAAAAACTCCTTGATTTCAATAGGTTTTGTGATGTAATCATTACATCCTATTTCTTCGCATCTGGGTAACTCATCATCCCGGATAAATGCAGTTTGCATGATTATTGGAATTTTTCGGTTAAACTGCCTTATATGCCTTGTTGCCTCAAATCCGTCCATTTCTGGCATTTTAAGATCCATAAGCACCAGGTCGATTTTGTTGATCGATCTGCAAAGTTCAACAGCTTCAATGCCGTTTCTTGCATGGAGAATCTGGGCGGATGTGTCGAGAAGAACTGCTTCAAGAAACTTAAAATTGATCTCGTCATCTTCAGCTATTACAATTACCTTGTCTTTCCAATTATATGAAGGAATAACGTATTCTTCCTCTGGTCCCATTTCATGGTAGGTAGCTGGCACTTCTTCATAAGGTATGGTAAAGAAGAAGGTGGATCCCTGACCAAGCTCAGATTCCACCCATATCTTTCCCCCCATCATCCTTATCAAATTTTTTGCTATAGTCAGTCCCAGGCCCGATCCATCTGATCTGCCGCCTCCTCCGTTTTCTTCTTCAGGAGGCCTTCCAAATAGTCTCTTTTGCAGATCTCTTGAAAGCCCGATGCCTGAGTCTTTTACGTAAAATTCAATACGCTGCTCGCTGATAGGCTTATATCCTATTTCAATGCCGCCTTTTTCGGTGTATTTGATCGAATTGTTTAATAAGCTGGAGAGAATCTGTTGCAGACGACCTGGATCAGTATAAATTACGAGATTCCGGTTTTCGGGATAAATTATCCGGATCTCAAGATGCTCCTTGTTCTGTGATACCTTATACTTATTAAAAAAAGTAAGCATCTCTTTCATCATCAGATTGAGGTTGCATGGCGATTTCCTGATTGTGGCTTTACCAGTTTCTATACGTGTCAGTTCTACCACATCATCGATCATTTTCAGAAGCAAAAGACCCTGGTTCTTAATCGTTTTTACATATTCAACCTTCTTGTCATAAGGCAGATTACCGATATTTAACAATTCACTGAACCCGATTATTGAGTTCATAGGGGTCCTGATTTCGTGCGATATATTGGCAAGCAAAGTATTCTTCAACTTTTCCGAGTCTTCGGCTCTTTCCCTGGCTCTGATGAGGTCTCTCCTGATTTTATCCTGTCGCGTAATATCTTTTATATATCCTGCACATTCAAAGGGCTTATTGTCATCACTTTTTTCAATTGTGATCCCTGTAATGTTCATGGCAATGAGTCGGAATTCCCGTCCGTCACCGTCTGTTCTGGCAATTTTAATCTCGAATTCGGCAATTTTGAATCCCTGTCTCACATCAGATAGTGCTTTTTCAAAAACAGGCTTATCCTCGGGCAATATAGAATTGCGTACGTTTTCAAGAGTAATGATTGTTTCATTCTTGTATCCAAGGATTTCTCTTGCAGTAATAGAAAGCCATAGCTTATCCTTTTCGGAAGTAAAAGTCCACAGGCCAATGCCACTGGATTCAAAAAGCTTCTGAAGCGAAGTGAGATTAAAAAGAGGATTTTCCCGGCTGGACGATTTTTTAACTATCTGATTAAGGCTATCTATTTCTTTTTCCAGATCGCCGATTCTTTGCTTTAATGCTGTAATTTCTTTCTTTCTGTTTCCTAATACCATATATTACAAATTTCTTAAAAAATCTGAAATAACGGTAAGGTTTATGTGTATTGTATCAAAGCCATGTAAGCATTTTCATTATCTGACCTGGCTTTGGCTAATAATACAAATACTGGTTTTTGCTTCCCTTTTTTATCAAGTATGCTTGTTTTATGTCTTTTGCCCGTGATTTTATGATTGCCCGGCCTCACAAAGCTTGCCAGAATCTCATCCTTTTCAATGACTGATTCGGGAAAAAGCAGTCCGATATCCTGTCCTAATACATCTTCGCGGTTGATATCCCATAATTTTTCAGCAGCCTGATTAAAAAGGGTTATCCGGTTATCATGACTTGTTACAACTATGGCATCAGCCATTTCCTCAAGCATTTTTTCATTGAGAGCACGTGCTTTTTCAACTTCCCTGTACTGTCCCATTAATTCCGCTTTCAGTTCACGAAGCTTGTTACTCTGTTCTTTTTCAGCTTCCCTGATTTGCTTTTCCTGTTTTTTAAGGGTTTCTGCAGCTGTATGAAGCTCTGATTCAAGATGTTTTTCATGGGTAACATCACATCCGACATAAACAACACGTTCGATCTCATGTGATGCATTTTCTGAAACATTAAATGAACCGTTGAGCCATAATTCTTCGCCTTTTTTATTTTTAGCTTTTAAAATACCTGAATAACCTGTACCATGTATAAGTGCATCCCAGCGTTTGTTGAATGATTCAATTTCATTGGGATGAATGATATCGAAAATAACCATTGATTTCAGATCTTTTTGCGACAATTGGAACAAGTCGGCAAATCGCTGATTCCACTCAAGCATATTTCCATTGATATCCAATTCGATGTTAAGACCGGTATTATTGAGCGATTGCAGCACAGCTTCCTGTTTCTGCATTTGGCTTCTTTCGTAAGTGGAATCTATACCCAGAAGCATCACTCTGTC
>DATAEX010000069.1:0-7241 GCA_036257765.1 Bacteroidales bacterium | reverse complement strand
GAGTAACGAGTAACGAGTAACAAGTAACAAGTAACAAGTAACAAACAAGTAACAAGTAACAAGTAACTATTCTTAACTCGTCACTTACCTCGTCATTCGTCACCTGTCACTTTTTCTTACTTGTCACTCGTCACTCGTTACTTGTCACTATTTCTTACTTGTCACTCGTCACTTTATCTTATTGTCACTCGTCACTCTTTTTTAATTAACTTTAGCGCCTTGAATAAAACTACACTAACCTGCAAATGAAAGGCGATAAGATTATCCTGGGAATTTCACAGGGCGATATTAACGGTATCAGTTATGAAGTGATCATAAAATCACTCGCTGATAACCGTATTTTTGATCTCTGCATCCCTGTTGTTTATGGCTCACCCAAAGTAGCCGCATATCATAAGAAAGCCCTCGACCTGGAAAACTTTAGTTTTAACACCATACGTACTGCCGAAGAAGCCGTTCCCAAAAAGGCGAACATCATTAACTGTATCGACGATTCGGTCAGGGTGGAGCTTGGAAAATCCACTCCTTTTGCCGGTGAAGCTTCATTTCAGGCGCTTGAGGCTGCAGTGAAGGATCTTAGCGAAGGTAAGATCGATGTCATCGTAACGGCACCGATCAATAAGGCGAACATTAAGTCGGAAAAATTCAACTTCAACGGACACACTGAATATTTTGAAACACGTTTCAGGTCTGAGGGAGTACTGATGCTCATGGTTAATGAACTGATGCGTATTGGTGTGGTCACATCGCATATACCGCTCTCAAAAGTAACCGAGTATATCACAAAAGACATCATTCTGCATAAGTTAAGAATAATGAGCCAGTCCCTGCTTAGTGATTTCGGGATCCGCAGGCCAAGAATAGCGGTCCTGGGGCTTAATCCTCATTCAGGCGACAATGGCCTTATTGGTGATGAAGAGATCAGAGAGATCATACCTGCAATCGCAGCTGCAAGAGACGAAGGGATATTGGCATTCGGTCCCTTCCCTGCTGATGGATTTTTCGGGGCAGCCACATTCACCAAATACGATGGCATCCTGGCCATGTATCATGATCAGGGCCTTGTTCCGTTTAAAGCACTTACTTCGGAAGGGGGAGTCAATTTCACCGCCGGACTTACCATTGTAAGGACTTCACCGGCACACGGCACAGCATACAACATTACCGGAAAAAACGAAGCCTCACCCGATTCATTCAGAAAAGCAATTTACCTGGCGTGCGATATTTTCTCCAACCGCCAGCAATACAGGGAAATTTCTGCTAACCCTTTAAACCCGCTCGATCTGTCTGAAATATGAAAATGCTTGTGCCATGTATGAATATATCGAAGGTCCTCTTGTTGAAAAGAACCCTGCTTTTTGCGTTATAGATGTTGCAGGGGTAGGTTACTCCATCCAGATTTCGCTGACCACTTTCAGTCAGCTTGAATCGCATTCACGCGTCAGATTGTTTATCCACCAGGTTGTGCGTGAAGATGCCCATCTTCTTTTCGGTTTCTTCACAAAGCACGAACGTGAATTATTCCGTCTATTGCTTTCAGTTTCCGGGATCGGTGCTAATACTGCCCGGATGATACTTTCGTCGTTAAACCCTGACGACCTGCAACAGGCAATTATCAGCGGTAATACAGCGTTACTTCAAAGCATTAAAGGAATTGGTTCGAAAACTGCTCAAAGGGTCATCATTGACCTCCGCGATAAAATAGGAAAGGATAAGGCCGCCGGTGAAATATTTCCTGTAAGGGACAATAGATTAAAGGAAGAAGCGTTATCAGCATTGGTAATCTTAGGATTCAATAAAGGGGATGCTGATAAGGTGATCTCTAAAATTCTTCTTGCAGATAAAAACCTTCCTTTGGAAGACCTGATTAAGAAGGCCCTGAAACAGATGTAAATTGCTATAAATATCTTGATTTGACAAATCTGCCGGTCAAACATATCAACATCCTGAATGTGCTGATTAGAATCCTAATGCACTTGCTTCCGGTTGTTAGCCTCACTCTTCTTTCGAATTCCGGCCTTTCGCAAACCGATCAGCAGGCAGACGGTGATACCGTAAAGCTGCAGTATCCATTCAGGGATGAAGTCCGTTTCCCCTTCTCAAATTCGGGAATTCAGTCGCCCCTTTACCTGAAAAACCCCTCGAATATCGACCAGAATATAGAATATGATCCAGCAACCGGAAGGTATGTGTTTTCTGAAAAAGTGGGCAGTCTCGATTACAGGCCGCCTTCTTCCATGTCGTTGCGGGAATATATGGAATACGACAGGAAAAATGCTGTCAATAATTACTGGTATCGCCGGCTAAGAGAAGATAAATCGCCCATACAGGCCGGGCAGTCCCTTCTTCCTGGAATAAAAATGGGTGAAACCTTCGATAAAGTTTTTGGTACGGATGTGATTACCATTACTCCGCAGGGCTCTGCCGAGCTCATTTTCGGATACAATATGTCGCGTGTGGATAACCCGGCATTGTCGGAAAAAAACCGCCGGAATCCTTCCTTCCTTTTTAAGGAAAAGATTCAGATGAACGTTACCGGTAGCATAGGAGATAAAATGCAGCTTGGAATTAATTACAATACTGAAGCATCATTCGATTTTGAGAATAAAACAAAGCTCGAATATACCGGAAAAGAAGATGAGATTATTAAAAAGATAGAGGCGGGGAATGTTACGTTCTCACTGCCAGGCACACTGATCACCGGAAGCCAGAGCCTGTTTGGACTTAAAACCGATCTGCAGTTCGGCAAATTGTTCGTCAGTTCAGTTATAAGCCACCAGAAAGGTCAGTCACAGGTCGTTGAAGTCAAAGGAGGTGCACAGGTGAGTGAATTTGAGATCGATGCAGTGGATTACGATGCAAACCGTCATTTCTTCCTGGCGCATTTTTTCAGGGACAATTATAACAATTGGCTTTCCACATTACCGTTCATTAATTCCGGAGTAAGGATCGAGCAGATTGAAGTATGGGTTACCAACAAGGGTTATTCAACGACCGATACACGAAATATCCTTGCACTTACAGATATGGCAGAAGGTTACGAAGTGGATACCATACGTAACTTCATAGCACCGGTTGATCTCATTAAACCATCCGCAGAAAGAAACAGCCCGCCTAATAATGAAATTACAAACCAGCTGTATAATACGATCATTAATCAGTACAATAATGTAAGAACATTTAACGAGATCTCTTCAACACTGGCGCCCCTTGAAACAGCTTATGGCTTTACAGGTGGCAAGGATTATGTCAAGATTGAGAATGCAAGGCGATTAACTTCAAATGAATATACGGTTAACGAAGAGCTCGGGTATATTTCACTTAATTCAGCGCTAAGAGCCGATGAAGTACTCGCAGTTGCATATGTTTATACCTACAGGGGCAGGACCTTCAGGGTGGGTGAATTATCTACCGATGGCGTTCCCTCCCCTCAGACACTGATTGTGAAACTGCTTAAGGCTACCAGTCTGACGCCCAAATCAGGCAGTTGGGAACTCATGATGAAAAACGTTTACGCAATCGGTGCATACCAGGTATCAAACCGTGATTTTATACTGGATGTCCTTTACCGTAAAGATGAAACAGGTGTACCGGTTAACTATATTGTCGAAAATGGTACCGACAGTGCTTTCAACCGCAAGATCCTCCTCAGGGTTATGGGAATGGACAAACTTGATAGCAGAAGTGAGCCTCATCCTGACGGCAGATTCGACTTTATAGAAGGTACAACCATTACTGCCCGCGATGGCCGCATATTTTTTACTCAGGTAGAACCCTTCGGCGAAGATTTGAGACGGACAATAACTGGTGGAAGTTCCCAAGCAGCTATAAACAGGATAGCTGATAAATATGTTTTTGAAGAACTCTACGATTCTACGCAGACCAAGGCAAGGCAATTATCGCGAAAAAACAAATTTTTCATGGCCGGAAATTACCAGGCTGCTGCAGGTTCCGAGATCCAGCTGAATGCCATGAATATTCCGCCCAATTCGGTCAAAGTTTCGTCAGGAGGGATTACCCTTATCGAAGGCCAGGATTATTCTGTCGATTACGCATTGGGAAGAGTGAAAATACTTAACCAGGGACTATTGCAATCCGGCGCACCTCTGTCGATATCGCTCGAAAATAACGCTCTTTTCAATTTGCAAACCAAGACACTGCTTGGGACTCATCTTGATTACAAGTTTTCTGATAACTTCAATGTGGGTGCGACAGTGATGAACCTTACCGAAAGGCCGCTGACACAAAAAGTAAATATGGGCGATGAACCGATCTCGAATACAATCTGGGGCCTGAACACAAATTATCGCACCGAATCACGTTTTCTGACAAGAATGATCGATAAGCTGCCCCTTATTGAAACCAAGGAAACATCTACTATCTCATTCGATGCAGAATTCGCCCATCTTGTTCCGGGTCAGGCAAAAATAATCGGTGAAGGAGGAGTCGCCTACATCGATGATTTTGAAGGAACCGAAACCACTATTGAACTAAAGACAACCCAGTCGTGGTTCCTGTCCAGCACACCTTACACCTTGACCAACCCTGCATTCAAAAACGATCTCAGATATGGCTATGGCAGGTCGAAACTGGCCTGGTACTCAATCGATCCCCTGTTTACACGAAATGAAAGCCGGACGCCGAACAACATTAGCGAATCCGATCAGAAAGACCATTTCGCCAGGGAAATCCTGGAAACCGAAATCTTTAAAAACCGCGAAAGCGGAACCGGATTCCAGAATACATTGCTTGTTATGAATCTGGCTTATTATCCCGAAGAAAGAGGTCCTTATAATTTTGATCCCACCCTGAGCGCAACCGGGAAACTTCCCAATCCTGAACAAAGATGGGCAGGGATCATGCGTGAACTGCAAACCAGTGATTTCGAAACTTCCAATATTGAATATATTGAGTTCTGGGTGATGGATCCTTTTGTCAAGGATTCATTGCATCCGGGAGGCGATTTGTATTTCAACCTTGGGGAAATCTCCGAGGACGTTCTTAAGGATTCAAGGAAATTCTTTGAAAACGGACTCCCGACAACCGATACTACAACTCCGGTGGAGACATCTGTTTGGGGCCGTATTCCTGCAACTCAAAATATAGTTAGCACATTCGATGCCGATCCTCGCAACAGGGAACTACAGGACGTAGGACTTGACGGCCTTTCTGATGAGCAGGAAAGGACAAAATTTTCAGGATATATCAATGCCATACCTGATGGAACCGATGCCCGTAATTTGGTTTTTAATGATCCTGCGGCAGATAATTTCAGATATTTTCTGAGCCCTGATTATGGTGATACTGCTAAAATACTTCCACGCTATAAAGACTATAATAATACCCAGGGCAATTCCCCTACAACCGAACAAAGCGGGGGCGATTTTGCCGCTGCAACAACACTGCCCAGCACGGAGGATATAAACCGGGATAATACGCTCAATGAGGAAGACAGTTATTACGAATACCACGTGCCGTTGCATCGTGAAACGATGAATTTTAATAATAATTACATTACGGATATCGTCGAAGGAAAGGGCGTTAAATGGTACCAGTTCCGTATTCCTATAAGCGATTTTAAATCTAAAGTCGGCAATATAGAGGATTTTAAATCCATCCGTTTTATGCGGATGTACCTGACAAATTTCACAAAGCCGGTAATACTGCGCTTTGCGGAACTTCACCTTGTACGTTCCGAATGGAGAAAATATTTCGGTGATCTGGCTGAAGGTGGGCCCTCCGTAACTGACCAGACTGAAAACGGAAGTTTCGAAATTACTTCGGTGAATATTGAAGAGAATGCATCTAAAGAGCCTGTCAACTATGTACTTCCTCCGGGAATTGACAGGGTAATTGATCCAAGTCAACCTCAGATTGCCCAGCTGAATGAGCAGTCACTTGTTTTTAAAGCCCGTGATCTTCCGGATGGGGATGCCAGAGTTGCTTATAAAAACATGAATATCGATCTGAGGCAATATAAAAAACTGAAGATGTTCGTTCATGCTGAGGCTTTGAATGAGGAAGTTTTACACGATCATGAAATTTCAGCGTTCATCAGACTGGGTTCAGATCAGACAGATAATTATTATGAATACGAAGTTCCACTTATTTTAACTCCCGAAGGTATTTATACAGATGATGGCCGCAGGATAGTTTGGCCCGATTCAAATGTGTTTGAAATTAATCTCGATGATTTTGTCGACCTTAAAGTTGAACGTGATAAAGCGATCTCGGAACATCCTGACCTTTATGACAGGACGAAGGTTTATAAAAAAAGGCGGGGGAAAAATACAATGAAAATTCGGGGTACTCCGAATCTGAGTAACGTAAGGACCTTGTTGCTCGGAGTAAGAAATGCCGGTGATACGGATAATCCATTTAGTAATGACGGTTTACCGAAGTCGGTTGAAGTTTGGTTTAATGAATTGCGTATTACCGATTTCAATAATAAGGGGGGTTGGGCAGCCAATGCCCGCACCCAGATCCGGCTCGCTGATCTTGGTACTGTTTCGGTGGCTGGAAGTACCTCCAAGCCCGGATTCGGTAGTATCGAACAGAAAGTGGACGATAGGAACCAGGAAGAAACTAACCAGATCGATATTGCCTCAAACATTGAACTGGGTAAGCTTTTACCTGAAAAAGCAAAAGTTTCCGTACCTCTTTATGTGGGAGTTTCCAAAATAACAGTTACGCCGGAATATTCTGAAAAAGAGCCCGACCGTATTCTTAAGGAAGTAATTGACCAAGCCGAAACTGCAGCGGAACGGCGTGCGATCAGGGAAACGTCTCAGGATGTGATCAAGCGCACCAGTATCAATCTTACCAATGTGAGGGTCAACCAGGAGTTTGAGAAGTTCAGGCTGCTATCTCCGTCTAATTTTTCTTTATCTGCCGAATATAGTGAAACGCAGGCACACACATATGAAGTTGAGCGGAATAATACAATTGAATACGGGCTGGCTTTCAATTATATATACAGCTCACGCGCAAAAAGCATCACACCTTTTAAAAACAGCAAAGGATTAAAGTCGCCTTACCTCAGAATGATAAAGGATTTCAATTTTTCACTTCTGCCCAGCCGCGTTGCATTCCGATCTGAATTGGCCCGGACCTATAACGAGATCAAGCTGAGAAATGTATATGAGGACCGCGATATTCTGCTCGATTCGACAGTCAGTAAAGACTTTGTATGGAACCGCGGATATGAGCTGAACTGGGATCTTACACGTTCGGTTAAATTC
>DATAEX010000066.1:0-4515 GCA_036257765.1 Bacteroidales bacterium | reverse complement strand
CTACCGGATAGCTGTTTTAATGACCATTTTCGTGCAGATGTTTCGCTATGCAGCCGAACCGTTTTTCTTCAACATATATGGGAAATCAGATTCAAGAAAGGTTTATGCAAACATTCTAAAGTATTTCACCATTTTTCTTATGGTAATTTTCCTGGGTGTTGCGCTGTGCATTGATTTCTTCAAGCATTTTATAGATAAGGATTACTTCGAAGGTTTAAATATTGTTCCGGTTGTATTAACAGCCAATGTACTGGTAGGACTTCTATTCAATGTAAATATGTGGTATAAACTATCAGGTCATACGCTTTATGGTGTTTTCATAACGGGCATTGGAGCAGTTTTAACAGTAGTTTTAAATATACTTTTAATACCAAAATACAGTTATTATTCCTGCGCCTGGATCCATCTTTTAACTAACGCCATCATGTTGTTTCTGACTTGGTATTATGGCCGGAAAATATATCCTATCGGATATGATCTTAAAAGAATCGGATTCTATATAGCGCTCGGAATTGTTTTTTATGCAATTGGTTCATTTTTGATGACCGCATACGATTGGTTAAATGTTGGTATCGGAATTATTATTGTTGTTATTTATTTTAGTATTTGCAATAGAATGGAAAATTTGACAGGTATATTTTTAAAAAGAAATGAAAGTACGAATAGTTAATCATTCCAGGCACAGCTTGCCCCAATACAGTACACTTTTTTCAGCAGGTATGGACGTTTATGCGAATGTAGATACTCCGGTAAAAATTGCACCGATGGAACGGGCACTTATAAAAACCGGATTGTTTATTGAATTGCCTGCCGGATATGAAGCCCAAATCCGGCCAAGAAGCGGATTGGCATTAAAAAAGGGTGTAACCGTGCTTAATACACCAGGTACCATTGATGCTGATTACCGGGGTGAAATAGGAATAATACTAATTAATCTTTCAGGTGAGGAGTTTATTGTTAACGATGGTGAACGGATCTGTCAGATGATAATTGCGAAGCATGAAATTGTTGAATGGGAGGAGTGCAAAGAACTGAATGACAGCAAGAGGGGAGCCGGAGGGTTCGGACATACTGGAAGTTGATAAAATAAAATTGAAGAGTGATGAATTTATTAATTAAAGGATTGATTTTAAGCATTTGTCTTGGATTCGTATCGGAAGTTGAGGGGCAGAGATTAAATCAGGATCAGGATTTCAAAGCTGCGTTTAACGAAGCTACAAAGAGTTTTCTCTTTGGTAAATATGTCCAGGCAGTTAATTTGTATAAAGAATGTCTGAGAGTGAAACCACAGAGCAGCGCTGCGCATTTTCAATTGTCTAAAGTTTACCTGTCCGCAGGTAATTTGCAATTGGCAAGAGAACATGCAAAAAAAGCCATAAGCTATGAAGAAGGAAATAAATGGTACCTGCAATCTCTTGGAGATATTTATCAGATGGAAGAGAAGGTGGATAGTGCTATTTTAATGTATGAGAAATTACTGGCAATAGATCATTATAATGTTAATGTTATGTTTGGAATTGCATCACTATATGAAAAAGTAAAGAAGTATGAAAAATCGCTGGAATATTTAAATCGGATTGATGAGCAGATTGGTCAATCAAAGGAAGTAGCAATGACGCGCTACAGACTTTATGAAGCAATGAATCAACCTGAAAAGGCTATTGGGGAACTTAAAGCTGCGGCAATGCTTAGTCCCGGGGAATATGCAATAAATGGAATGATTGCCGAATATTACCAGCGTCATAATAACCCTGATTCAGCCGGTTTATATTACAGCCAAATTTTTCCTGAATATGGATCAGATCCAAATGTTGTATTCTCATACGCAAATTTTTTACTGGAGACTGGTAAAACTGACAGCGCAAAGATATTGCTTTTGGATGTAATGAATGACAGTTTAGTGGATCACATCACGAAAACGGGATATTTTTATAATGTTCTTCGAGATGAACAGAATTTTAAGATTGCAACACCGGTAATTGACACCGTAACCAGAGCATTATTGAAGAATCATGAATCGGATATCAGAGCGCTTTCCATATACGCTGATGTTTTTCTTCGTTTACATAAATATAATGAGGCTGCATGGGCCCTTACCAGAATCACTGACATAAATCCTTCAAATTATGTCGCAATTGAACAGTTAATCTATTCCCTTAATATACTTGGAAAAACCGATAGCGTATTATTGTTTGCAGCAAAGGCTATGAAATTACAGCCGGAAAAACCGGTTATTTACTTATTCACTGGTTCTGCATATTATCAGAAAAAGGACTATTTGAATGCTATCCGGGACTTAAATCGGGGATTATCTCTTACAGAAGAAAAACCACTCAAGCTTGAGTTTTACAGTTTATTAGCTGAGTGTTACCAGGAAACGGGAAAATATGAAGAATCGGAATTATCATTTAAAAATGCCCTGTTAATTGATAAGGACAATACAGCAATTAAAAATAATTACGCATACTATTTGTCATTAAGGGAAAAGTATCTGAAGCAGGCCTTGAAGATGAGCAAAACAACAATTGAAGCGGAACCGGAGAATTCGACATATTTAGACACTTACGCATGGATTTTGTTTAAGATGGGAAAAGTTAGTAAGGCACGAAAACATATTTTGAAAGCTCTGGAAAACGGAGGAGGAGAAAATGAGGAAATTCTCTCACACAGCGCTGAAATTCATATAAAGCTTAGAGAATATTCTGAAGCTGTAAAATATTTGGAGAAGATAATTGCAATGCCGGATAAAGTGCAGGCAACTAAGGCGCAAGACCGGATCAGAGAAATCAATTCAATGTTGAATAAGTAAGAAAATGAAGTGCATTCTTTTAATTGTATTTATTTTTTTACCCCTGGTGGTTTTTTCTCAGAATTCAGCGGAAAAACTCAGACAAACTCGTGAAAAAACACTGAAAGAGATTGAATATGCCAATCAACTATTAAAAGAAACTGAAGGAAAGACAAAGCAATCGCTGAATGAGATCAATATTATTAACCACAGACTTTCAAAAAGAAAGGAGGTTTTACTCGGTCTCGAGATCGAAGTAAATGTACTTTCTGAGGAGATAGAAAGAAATCTTAACGACATATCGGTTATTGAACAGGAAATAAATAAAATCAAGCTGGTATATGCAGCGATGATATCTAATCTGTACAAGAACAAAATCGCAAGATTCAGGGCGATGTACTTTATTGCTTCAAAAGATTTCAATCAATTATATAAGCGAATACATACAGTTAAGTTATATAACAATTATTTGAAAAAGGAAAGGGAAAAACTTGAAGTCATGCGATCTGAACTTGATCAGCAAAACAAGGAACTTGAAGAATTAAAGAGAAATAAAGATCTGATGGTCAGCAGGACCAAACAGGAGGCATTGACAATTCAAAGGGAAATAGGACAAAAGAACAAATTAGTAAAGCAGTTAAAACAAAGACAGAAGGAGATTGAGGAGGATATTCGCAATAAGGAAAGAACTGCAAGAAAACTGGAAAACGAACTGAAGAAGATCATAGAAGAGGAAAGGAGAAAATCATCTACAGATGCAAGAGTATCCATGACACCGGAAGATCGTATTGTATCAAGTGATTTCGAAAAAAACTCAGGTAAACTTCCATGGCCTACGCAAAAGGGTATTATTACCGGTAAATATGGTGAGCACCCGCACCCGGATTATAAAAACGTAATGGTACGTAATGATGGAGTTTACATAGCAACAGCAGAGGGTGAAACAGCCAGGGCAATATTCAAGGGAACGGTTTCAAGAGTTTTTCAAATTCCTAGTGAACCAGGGTATTCTGTAATTATAAAACATGGCCAGTATTATTCTGTTTATCATAATCTGATAAATGTTAAGATAAAGACAGGGCAGACGGTTAACACAAAAGAGGAAATCGGTACAGTATTTACAGATAAGCAAAGCAGAGAAACTATACTTTATTTTCAGATCTGGAAAGACAGGCAGAAAAACGATCCGGAAATATGGCTGGCGCCTATGTAGAATGCCAATCTTTTTTAATAATTTAGCATAAAACTTAATTAAAAGGGAAACAAAAGACGATTATTTGAGTATATTAAGCAGTAATCGAAACCACAATATAATGGAAAAGACGCTTAAAATCGTTTCAAAAATAGAAAATTTAAGAAAAGTTGAAAAGCTGGTTGATGAATTGTCCTCAGACTATAATATTAGTGCCGATATTTATGGAAATATATTGATTGCTGCACTGGAGGCGGCAAACAATGCAATACTGCATGGGAACAAACTGGATGAAAATAAATATGTGAACATCTCGGTAAGATTGGACGAACATAAACTAAGGATTAAGATAGATGATGAAGGAAATGGTTTCGATTACAAAAATGTTCCGGATCCTACTGCACCTGAGAATATTGAGAATGTTAATGGACGAGGTATATTTTTAATGGAAAAGTTGTCTGACAAAATAGAATTCACACGTAACGGAGCAAGCGTTGAATTAGAATTTAACATCAAATAAGCGTTGAGCATTGTA
>DATAEX010000044.1:0-3524 GCA_036257765.1 Bacteroidales bacterium | reverse complement strand
GGCCGTTGGGTTGAAGTTCAAATACGGACAAAACGCATGAATGAAGTTGCTGAAAAAGGCTTTGCAGCACACTGGAAGTACAAAGGACTTGAAACCGAACAGGGCCTTGAGGAATGGCTTAAAAGGATCAGGGAGGTTCTTGAAACACCCGAACCTGATGCAAGGGAATTCCTCGATGATTTCAAATTAAGCCTGTATTCAAAGGAAATTTTTGTTTTCACCCCCAAAGGTGATCTTAGAAAATTTCCGGCAGGGGCAAGTGTTCTGGATTTTGCATATGATATACATTCCGAAGTAGGATCTGCATGCACCGGAGCGAAGATCAACTCACGGATCGTTCCCATTCGTCACATCATGCAGAACGGTGACAGAGTAGAAGTGCTTACCTCGAAAAACCAGACCCCTAAACTTGATTGGCTTAATTATGTAGTTACATCCAAAGCAAAGACCAAAATTCGGTTCAAGCTGAATGAAGAACGTGTAAAGCTAGCTGAAACAGGAAAAGAAACTCTGGTGCGCCGGCTGAAAAACTGGAAAATCTTGTTTTCAGATGAGACTATCCGGAAACTCCTCAAGGCGTACAAGTTAAAGACTGCTCAGGACTTGTATTTTCAGATAGCTACAGGAGAAATTGATATTTCGCAGGTGAAGGAATTATTACAGGAACCGGTTATTATTGAAAAACCTGTAACGGAACCTGAGTTGTCCGTGACTCAGCCTGTTTTAACTGAAGCATTTGTTGGTAAAGAGGATTACCTGGTAATCGATGATAAGATAGCAAATGTGGATTTTAAACTTGCCAAATGCTGCAATCCCATTTTTGGAGATGAAGTATTTGGTTTTGTAACGATAGGCGAGGGTATAAAAATTCACCGTCTCAATTGTCCCAATGCAGCACAGATGATTTCAAAATACGGTTACAGGATTGTTAAGGCGCGTTGGCGATCAGCAGGTAAAGAACCATTATTTACGGTGGAATTAAATATTACCGGTGAGAATGATACGGGGATACTTAATAGTATTTCGGATGTCTTAGCAAAGGATCTGAAAGTATCGATCCGTGCCATGAATTTCGATACTGAAAGCGGAATTTTCAAAGGCAGGTTAAAAATAACAGTTAGAGACACTTCACACCTGGATTCCCTTATGGCACGTTTATCTGCAATTAAGGGGGTTTATAAAGTAAATCGAATTGTAAACGCCTGATATTATAATAATTGAAGTAATTTCATCATGAATCCATTCAGGGTACAGAATTTTGAGTTTTAAAATTCTTGCTATTTTTGTTCCCTAATCATTAAAACTCAAAAAATGAAGTTACTTGAAGGAAAAACCGCTGTAGTTACAGGGGCGGCACGGGGAATAGGGAAGTCCATTGCTCTTGCCTATGCTGCCGAAGGTGCCAATGTTGCCGTCACCGATCTCAGAATAGATGACAACGCTCTTGATGTTGAAAAGCAGATTACTGCAATGGGTGTTAAATGTAAGGTTTATGCATCCGATGCCAGCAGTTTTTCAGATACTGAAAAAATTGTTGAACAGATAATGGCCGACTTCGGTCGGGTTGATATCCTGGTTAACAATGCAGGTATAACTATGGATGCACTTCTGCTCAGGATGTCAGAACAACAGTGGGATACTGTTATAAATGTGAACCTTAAATCGGTATTTAATTTTACCAAGGCTATTCAGAGGATCATGATCAAGCAGCAGGGCGGATCCATCATTAATATGAGTTCTGTAGTTGGTGTCGGCGGAAATGCGGGACAGGCAAATTATTCCGCTTCCAAAGCCGGAATGATCGGTTTTACCAAATCGATTGCTATGGAGCTTGGATCACGCAATGTGCGCTGTAATGCCATTGCCCCCGGCTTCATTATCACAGAAATGACCAATAAGCTTCCTGAGGAAGTCAAGAAAACCTGGGCCGAGAAGATTCCTCTCCGCCGGGGAGGAACACCTGAAGAAGTAGCAAAAGTCGCTCTGTTCCTTGCCTCTGATCTTTCTTCATATGTAACTGGACAAGTAATTGGAGTTTGCGGCGGAATGCGCACCTGATGAACAGGAAAACCTTCATTCTTGTATTATCAATTATTGCGCTGTTATCTGCAGGTGCATGTTATAACAGTTACCTGACTTTTAGCATTCTACAACCTGCAGATACAGTTTTGCCGGCATCGCTAAGTAAGATTTCAATCCTTCCGATGCCGGGAGTTCCTTCAGTGAACGGAAGTTTTGACAGTCTGGAAAACCTTAAGCCAGGTAATCCCTATGATATTAAGATGGGATATATTCGTGGCATACATAGTGTACTCTCAGAGTCACCTCGCTTCAGCAGGGTGAAACTCACTGAACAAAGTGCTGCACCATTTATAGATCATACACAAATAACATGGGAAGATCTGGCTAACGTCTGTAAGCACGACAGTACCGATGCCGTATTGGTATTATCAAAAGCAGTAAGCTATTCAGCTAATTCTTATAACCCTTATTTAATTTATAATTCTTCAAATTTTTACCTGCTTAATAAAACAAGATGGATATTCTATCAGCCCCAAACGCATTCTGTATCTGGTCGCTTCAATTACATCGATACAGTTGAATTCGGAGAATTCCCGGCTGGAGAACTGTCTGATTTATTCTATCAGGCCTGTTTTATTACAGGTGAAAATTGCGGCAGACGAATTGTACCTTATTGGCAGGATGTATCCAGAATTATTTATTCAGGTCCCGGAAGAGATTTACGCGATGCTGCAGTATTTGTAAAAAGCAATAAATGGCGAAATGCAGGACTGCTATGGAACGATCTCATCAGTCATAAAAAAACCAAAGTCGCCTCAAATGCTGCCTTTAACCTTGCTGTAGCTTTTGAAAGGGATGATGATCTTGAACAGGCATATTTATGGATCAGTTATGCCGATAGCATGCATCATTCCAGCCTGTATTCCAACTATATGAAAATTCTTGAGATAAGATTAAAAAATAGGAGCATACTTATCCGTCAAATGACTGGGAAATAAAAATCTTTATATCTTAGTATTTGCTGTTCTATCTGAGATTCACCTATGTCCGTTTTAATAACCAGATCCTGTATTCTTTGTTTTCTTTGTTTATTTGCCGCGTGCAGTACCAGACAGCTTCAGATTACTATACTTCGACCGGCTACTGTTGTATTACCGTCTTCAATTAAAAGAATATCTATACTTCCTATACCCGGTTACTCCTCTGATAATCATTCCCTTTATGATCTTGATGAAATAACAATTCATGATACTGCAGATGCCAATCAAATCAGAATGGGTTACCTTAATGGTATATACGATATGCTGGTAAATTCTCCGCGTTTTGAAAGGGTCGTCTTTTCCGATTCATCCTATGGAAGGTTTCTTGATCATGGTCAATTATACTGGGATAATCTCAGAGAAGTCTGTATCGGTGATACAACCGATGTCATTTTGTTGCTTCAGAAGGCAACCTGCAGGGATCGAAATTTACTTACTGAAAATTTAGGTACCTCTTATGGG
>DATAEX010000041.1:0-4360 GCA_036257765.1 Bacteroidales bacterium | reverse complement strand
CGTTGAATTTGTCGGAAGTAAAATTGGGGAGGAGATCTTCAGTCATTTTCGTAATTAGTTCCAGACTTTGTGGATTTGAGGGATCGAGTGTACTCTTCATATCAAGGATACCCATAAATTTGTATCCATCCGGGCATTCAGCCAGATCTGCAAATTCCTCTGAACTAAGCCAGGCTGTCATATGCCCCAGAGAATTTTGATTAGGCACAAAGTCAATAAAATGAGTTCTGCAAAATGCATCAAGGTTACGAATTTCTTCTCCTGTAACAGGGGTTTCTTTATTTTCCCATAATTGCCTGAATGAAGGATATGCAAAGGAAAACCCTTCCATGTATAATTCCAGATGATTATATTTAAGATCCGCTGCCAATTCTGCAATTTTTCTGAGAGTCTCAAATGTGGGCACTTTATCCCTGCTAATGTCGAGCATTAGCCCTCTTATGGGCAGATCGGGATAATCTTCTATCACCGCGCACGGTAACAGGCCATTATGATTATGATTTAATATTTTAAGCGAAACAAATGCATAATGAAGACCTCTTATATCGGTAAATTCTATTGAAATCCTTCCGGGCAGAATTTCCATGCGATAACCTTCAGGTCGCAAATCATTAATGTAACTGATTACTATATCACCCTGTTTTTTTGAGAAACTTGCCTTTATTTCGGGGAAATTCAGAAGAATGGCGTCTATTTCATCCGTAAGGGTATCATCAGCTGTATAAACCGGATTTTCCGGCACCTGGTAAAAGCCTTCCATTATCAGGGTTTTTTGAGGAACAGGAATAAGATTTAGGGGCAGCCGGGACATAATATCAGCCGTATCGCTCTGAATGAGCCTGGTACTGGCGTTCTCGAGAAGCATTCTGTCATTTTTTTCCAATCGTTTGTTCTCAAGAACATAGAAAACCAAAAGAAAAGCAAGCAATACAACAAAGGCTGATATCAGGACCACTAAAGCTTTCCTGGTGATTCTCAGAATTTTCTTCATAACGGTATAACTAATGAGGGTATAGTATTATACGTTAGTTGTGATGAAAAGTAATAAATGCCGTTCATTATTAACACCGCGGGCGTTATTGTTGTTTAAACCTTTGTTAGTGCCATTTGTTATTATGTTTCCTTATAACCTTTAACTACAAAAAATCAGTATCATGACTTACATTAAAACTGGAATTAAACAACCCGGAATTATAGAGCTTTTGTTTTATAAAGGCCCGACTGGTAAAGCTCTTGCAAACCTTGCCCAAACTTTATTACACGGACCATCAGGTTTAACACCGGGAGAACGGGAATTGATCGCCGCATACGTCTCAGAACTTAACCGATGTGAGTTTTGCCATGAATCACACAGTGCCTCAGCCAATGTTCATCTGATGGATAACGGTAAAACTATAAAAATGATTAAAACCGATATAAAAAGTGCTCCCGTAAGCAATAAAATGAAGGCTTTGTTAAAAATAGCAGGCCTTGTTCAAAAAAGCGGACGTGAAGTAAAGCCCGAAAATGTTGAAATAGCGCGTAATGAAGGTGCAACTGATGAAGACATCCACGATACCGTTTTAATTGCTGCAGCATTTTGCATGTTTAACCGCTATGTCGATGGTCTTGGTACTAATCTTCCGGAGAGTAAAAGTGAGTATGTTCCTATGGGCGAGAGAATGGCAAAAAAGGGTTATACCTATCCGCCATTATTTTTGAGAAAATTCGTAATCAGAACGATGAGCAGGAATGGTCATGGCAAATAAAAGGTTTTATATAAAACCTATTGTTACCTTCATTTTTATTGCTGCCCTGGCTTCTCCATTTTTTATTCAACAGTTTAGCTCAGGGCGCTATACGCTTGAACCACAGTTTGACACTACTTCAGCGCTTAATCGCTTTGGATTCTATCTGAATGAAGTTTCTGAACGCTCAGGTATTTCATTCGTACATCATGCTGCGTACCTTGATCCGTTAATAGATCCCATAATGCCCCAGATATCCTCAATGGGAGCTTCAGTTTCTGTATGTGATTTCGACAATGACGGCTGGAACGATATTTATGTTACCAACAGCCGGTTTGGGGGAAAAAATTGCCTTTTTCATAATCTAAGAGATGGAACTTTTGAAAATGTGGCTGAGAAAACAGGGCTGGCAGATCTTAATATTGAAGGCCTGGGATGCTCGATGGGATCTGTCTGGGCTGATTATGATAATGATGGATTCGAGGACGTTTTTATTTACAGATATGGAAAACCTGAATTATTCAAAAACGAGGGTGGAAAAAGTTTTACACGTGTAACTGAAAAAAGCGGATTACCCGGTTGGATCAATGCCAATTCAGCGATCTGGCTCGATTATGATTCCGACGGATTAATCGATCTGTTCATTGGAGGATATTTTCCCGAAGATGTAGATCTATGGCACTTGAAATCCACCAGGATTTTAACGGAAAGCTTTGAGTATGCACAGAACGGAGGAAGGAACTATCTTTTCAGGAATATGGGTGATGGCTCCTTTACGGATGTTACTTATGATTTAGGTTTAACTACAACCAGATGGACATTGGCTGCCGGTTCCGCCGATATAAACAGGGATGGCTATCCTGAACTGGTTATTGCCAATGACTACGGCATTGATGAGTTTTATCTCAATGAGGGAGGAAAAAAACTCACTGAGATAAGTAACAGCACTATGATCGGATTTGCTCCCAAAAGCGGTATGAATGTTTCATTTGGCGATGTAAGCAATAAGGGATTGTTCGGTATTTACATCTCCAATATAACTGAAGAAGGCATATTGATTCAGGGGAACAACTTCTGGATGCCTGTCAATCGTGATGGGAAAGTTGTTTATGAAAATTCCGCCAGACGGCTCGGTATTGAATCAGGAGGATGGTGTTACAGTGCGCAGTTCGGTGATCTTAATAACGACGGATACCTCGATCTGTACGTGGCAAACGGATATATCTCCGGTAAGAAAGGAACGGATTATTGGTATGATTTTGCAAAAGTGACCGGTGGTAACGAAGCAATAATATCAGATATAAAAAACTGGCCTGCAATGGAAGGCAGAAGTCATTCAGGATATCAACAAAACAAGATATGGATCAACGAAAACGCGACTTTTTTTACCGATGCGGCTAACCTGGTATCTGACAAAGAATTTTATGACAGCCGTGCTGTGGCCTTGGCGGATCTTTGGAACCGCGGCACTCTGGATATTATTGTTGCCAATCAGAACGATCGCCTGCTTGTATATAAAAACATGCCGGATAAAGACAATAATTGGATTTCCTTAGAATTAAAAGGAACTTCCAGTAATCGCAGTGCAATTAATACACTTGTTGATATTTACTGGAATAACCAGGTACAATCGCAGGTAGTTACAGGAGGTATAGGATTTTGCTCACAAAATCAAAGGCGATTGCATTTCGGATTAGGGCAGGCGACTGGCATTGATAGTGTTATTGTGTCCTGGCCCGGTGGTAAGAAACAATTAATCTATAATCCCCCTATAAACCGGATTTTAAAAATTACCGAAAAATCATGATCCGATTCTTCCGCAAAATTAACAATATGGTCAATTTCAGGTATGTACCACCTGCATTTATTACCCTGATTTTGTTGACCGGTCATTTTACATTCGGAATCCTGGAAGGCTTTCTTCCTATTATATTGTCCATTGTTACAAGCATACTCGTTGAAATGATACTTGCACGCGTAGTTTACGGTAAATGGAAAAACCTGGCCAGCGCATACATCAGTGGAATCAGCGTAGGGATACTTGTTCGTTCGGTTTACATCTGGCCGTTTGTTCTTACAGCTGTGCTGTCAATCATGTCGAAATATGTTCTGCGCTTCAGGGGGACTCATATCTGGAATCCTTCAAATTTCGGTATTTCCTGGATGCTGATATTTGCTCCTTTTGGCATGGCCGGACTAAGTATTCAATGGGGAAACAATATCCTGCCTATACTGGTCATATGGGCATTAGGACTCATCATCGTCTGGCGTGTCAAAAGACTTCATATTACACTTACTTATGTTCTAAGTTTTATACTGTTTTCATGGTTAAGAAGCATATTAACCGGTGATGGGTTCTTTGCTGAACTTGCACCGCTTACAGGACCCATGTACCAGTTGTTCGTTTTCTTCATGATTACTGACCCTGCAACTACTGTAAAAAGCCGTAAAGGGCAAATACTGGTCGCATTTCTTATTGCTCTGCTTGAATTTGTTCTTCGCCTCAACGAGTTTATATATGCGCCTTTTTATTCCTTGTTTATTGTAGGTCCCATTGCAATGATTATTGACCTGCAAATGAATTATGTGAAAAGGGTAAAACTGCAGGTTACCGGTCTATAATACTCAACCGG
>DATAEX010000040.1:0-4239 GCA_036257765.1 Bacteroidales bacterium | reverse complement strand
CAGTCACCACATAAAGGGACGTTGAGTCGTATGAAACGGGGGTTTGATATACCGAATCGGCCAGTATGTAAAGCTCATCAGTAGCAAATCTTTTAAGATTACCAACACTTTCAGTGGGAATAGCCCTTTCAAAGAGCAGAGTACCATCACTCATTGAGTATTTTGCGATCCTTTTGCCGTAAAGCAATACTATCTCGTTGTTTCCCGTGAGATAATCAAAAATGGCCTCTTTCTGATCAGCTATTTCAGAAAGAAGTATCTGTTTGCCGCTGAATTTATCAAATGCTGCTATATAGGGCTTTTCAAAAAGGATCAATTGATTGCCTTTATTAGCAAGTCCCAAATTGATCATGTAAAGGATGTTATCCCGAATAAATATTGCGGATTTACTGGTTTTCTTTTTCGGAAGCTCTGTTTTCCAAAGAATATTCCCCTCATAATCCAGGCAGGCGATACATTCTCTCGAAGCAAAATAAAGACAGGCTTCATCCATCATGACATTTGAAACAAGATCCGTTGTAACATTATAACCGGTATATATCATACCATACCCGGAAAAAGCAGCCATCAAAAGACCTGCTGTGTTGAGGAGTATTGTTGAAGTATAATCATTACTTCCTGTAACAGTATTATAATCCCACCCCGATCCGTATTTTAGATGTATACTATGTAATCCTGATGCAAGCAACAATATTACGGAGTCATTCAAAGTAATTATATCATTCCAGCCAAACTCCTTTTTGATGCCCCTGTACCAGGTGGTACTTCCCCATCTCAGATCATAAGCATTAAGTCTGTCGGATACATTATTGTTTAACTGGTAACCAATACCAATTCCGGTTTTGGGATCAATATATGCCAGTTGTGATGCTATTGTCCAAATATTCTCACCGGTAGCCATGTTCAAACGGGAAGTCCCGGCCTGATTAGTCTGTAACAGTATGTCATTATACTGTCGAATATTGCTTTTCAGATAATTGATCTTCTTTGACCATTTAATACTATTACTTTCCGGATCGTACAGAACAATTTTTCCTGTATTTTTAAACCACTTGCCTTTTTTATCTGCATTTCTAAGATGAACGGTCAGCAAACCTGTTGTTGAATCCGGATAGAAATCGAATACCATTTCCGGAAATTCAAATTCGACAGCTTTGATTCCGGTATTTGCTATAAGATTCTTTCCTATGATGGTATCTTTTTTAAGAACCCCGTCATAAGACTGACCGAAGAAATATAATTCAGAGAAAGTCAGGATAATTGAGATGAGTATTTTCATGAGAGACAGCTGTGTTTTTAATGACAAGTTAGCAAAAAAGCAAATCCGCGGTTACAATCCACCATGAACAAAAAGGCCGGAGAATTCTTATAAGTTAGTTAGATATTGGTTTGTAACCAGAAAATGAATAAGGAAGTAATTATTGAAACCGTAAACCGGTTTTTCATTAGTGTTGATGAGAATAACTGGGAGGAAGTGGCCCGGATATTCAGCAAGAGGGTTCTTCTCGATTATTCATCGATGTCGGGAGAAGATCCTGCTGTTCTGAATTCACAACAGATTATCAGTGACTGGAAAAAATTTATGCCCGGTTTTGACAAGACGCATCATCAGATTGGAAATTATCTGGTAACCAAGAATATTGAAAACCAAATCGCTGTTCACTGTTACGGTACAGCCTCTCACTACCTGATGAATGAAACGGAAAATAATGTATGGACTGTTGTTGGAACCTATGACATTGAACTTAATGATGAAAAAGGAATTTACAGGATTTCAAAATTTAAATTCAACCTGAAATACACCTACGGTAATAAGGAATTGCCGCGTATGGCCGTAGCAAGGATCGCCCCTCCCATTTAATGCAGGGCATAAACACAGCTGTCGCTGCTGCCGAAATAAATCATGCCATTCGAAACTGAAGGTGAAGAAAGGATCGAGCCCACAGAATAGATGCGGTCCACTGCTTTCATGTTGGCAGCATAGGTATTTTCGGTAAAGATCCTGGCATAATTAAATTCACCATTTGGCGCCAGAATAGAATCCGAGTTGGCTTTTGAAGCCGGGGTTTTGAATTCCCAAATCGCCTTTCCGGTTTTAACTTCAAAGGCTGTCATATTCCCACCATGAGTACCAAGGTATAATAAACCCCCGGCCAGAGCCGGTGAAGAAAAGCCATAGGTTTTGCAATCGACGGAATATAGCATTTTTCCACTAATGGCAGATAAAGCAATTAATTTATGCGAGTCAGAGGTCTCAAAATAAAGTGTATCATTATGTATGGCCGGAGAAGCAACTACCCAGGAGCCATTATTAAAGTATTTCCATTTCAGGTCACCTGTCTCTGCTTCGATGGCCCACACATGGGCATCGCGACAGCCTGAATAAACAACGCCGTGATAAACAACCGGCGACGATTGAAATCCGACCTGGTTGAAATAAACCGTGTCGATACCGGATTTGAACTTCCATTTCAGTGAACCATCCTCAGCATTCAATGCATAAAGGTAACTGTCCCAGCTCCCGAAATAAACTGTTTTGCTGGCATAAGCAGGTGATGAATGGATCACATCTCCTGTTTTGAATTCCCATTTCTTTTGTCCGGTTGCCGCATCCAATGCATAGAACACGCCTTCGCCACATCCTGCATATACTATTCCATTGGCCACAACTGGCGAGGAAAGGAACATGTCCCAGGGATCGTCCAGTTTTCTGTCTTTTTCAGGCATGCCGTGTAAGCCGGGTGCTGAAAAAACCTTTTCTCCGGCTGTTTTAAATCTCCATATCTCTTTACCTGATTTTTGATCAAGGCAATATAAATATCCATCGAAACTCATAAAAGCTACCTTGTTATCATATACGGCTGGTGTGGAGCTTACCCTTCCGCCTGTCCGGAATTTCCAGATCAATTTGCCGTTCCCTGCTTCCAAAGCATACAGGTAACCATCATCGCTTCCAATAAACAATTTGTTCTCACAGAGCACTGGAGAAGAAAATATGCGGCCCCCGGTCTTAAAAACCCATGCCGGACCATTAAGGCTGTTAAGTCCCCTTGTGTCATAAAACCCTGTATGGATGGTATCATTACGGAAAAAAGCTGTCTGTTGATTGGTACTATTATAACAGGACATCAGAGCAGTAAACAGAAATAATAAGACCAGTTTATGCATGGAGAAGAATATTAAATGAATGGTTTTTAATAAGACCGGTTTAATGAGGTTTACCCTGAAGGTATTGTTTTCCTGTCAGGTTTGCGACAGGTAGGTTATTATCGTCTAAGTAGTTATCCCAAACCCCAAACCTGACAGGTGCTCAAAGACCTGTCAGGAAGGGGTTTGGGGCATTAATGACGTATCACCATGACTCGGATTTGAACGCTGGAGGACAAGAAAAGCTTTTCCATCAAAAACATTGGAACAAAAGTAAAATAGGGTTCATTTCAGGCAACTCTCCAAACAGGTATCTCGTAGAAAAAGCGGGCAAAACTATTAAACAAACCTGGGTTAATTTATTAATACTTAACATAAAGGTAATGTAATGCTCCATGTTCGCACAGGTATCGGTCTTGTGGCAGTTTTTCTGTTCGGTTGCACTCTTTCCAACGCCCAGTATTCAGATTTAAAATTCAGGCATATTACTCCTTCGGAAGGGCTTTCACAGGGGACTGTTACTTCCTATTGCCAGGACAGCAACGGATTTATCTGGGCAGGAACACGCGACGGATTAAACCGGTTCGACGGCTATACATTCTCTGTTTTTAAATACGATTCGAAAGACAGTTTCAGCTTGTCAAACAATCATATAATGGCCCTTCTGAAAACCGGTGAAGATAAGCTTTGGGTGGCGACGTGGGGTGGAGGACTGAATCTGTTTGACCTGAAAAAGAATAAGTTCATCCGGCTTTTCAACGGGCATAACTCCGGCCTGTCAAAAAGTTTTATCTATTGCCTGGCTGAAGATTCGAAGGGAATTCTATGGATCGGAACGGATGGCCAGGGATTATACAGTTACGACAAGAACAGGAATATCCTGAACCATTACAATAACAACCCGCTAAAGAAAGAAAGCCTTGCGGATAATACCATCAGAACAATATTTGAGGATCATTCCGGCAAGATCTGGATCGGTACCCAGAATGCAGGACTGGAATTATACGACAGTCAAACTGATGGTTTCATTCATTTCAGGCACAACAATAATGACAATAAAACTCCGTCCGGGAATACCATACGCACTATCCG
>DATAEX010000038.1:0-4035 GCA_036257765.1 Bacteroidales bacterium | reverse complement strand
CCCATATTCCTGATTCTTTTAAAAAGACTCTACTGATTATGAAACTTTCCCTGCTATTGTCAATCACAATTTCCCTGCAAATAAGCGCATCTGTTAGTTCGCAGCAAATTGATCTGGGCAGGAATATTAAAGGACAAACTGTAAGAAGTGTACTCCGGCTTATAGAAGAAAATAGTGATATACGTTTTTTCTATAACGACGAATACCGGCAATTAAATGAGATTGTGCAGGCCAATTTAAGCAGAGGAATAGTTGAAGAAATTATCTCGACGGTGCTTGAAGAAGCCGATCTTACCTATAAAGTTGTAGAAAATAACTTTGTGGTTGTATTTCCTTCAGAAGCTCCTCAGCAGATCAGGTTGACCGGAATAGTAACCGATGCAACTACCGGGGAAAAATTGACGGGGGTTTATATATTGATTGAGGGTACTAATCAAGGTGTGATTACAGACGCAAATGGAAATTATTCCATTGAGTTGCCTCCATTAAACAGCGTGTTGATCTTTTCATATATCGGATATGTTACCGAAAGAATAGAAATGACCGGGCAAAGCACCATTAACGTAAAACTTGTACCTGATATTAAAAGCCTTGAAGAAGTGGTGGTAATTGGTTACGGAACTGCCAGTAAAAAGGATATCACAGGTTCTGTTTCTACAGTTACCGTTAAGGATGCTCAATCGGTTTCAAATGTTTCGGTTAATAATATGATCCAGGGAAGAACTTCCGGCGTAAATGTATCATTAAGAACCGCCCAACCTGGAGGCAGAATGAATATAGACATTCGTGGAGCAACCTCTCCGAATGGATCTAATTCACCTCTGTTTGTAATAGATGGTGTACCGATATCGTCAATCGCATCTAATGATCAATCGCTAATAGGACCGTTAGGATTTAGCGGAGGAGTTGACAGGGACCCTTTGTCGGCGATTAACCCGTCGGACATAGAATCAATTAGTATTTTAAAGGATGCAAGTGCGACGGCAATTTATGGATCTGCAGCAGCCAACGGTGTCGTTTTAGTAACTACTAAAAAGGGAAAGGCCGGGAATGTTTCCGTTTCATATACCGGAACCTATGCATTTCAGAAAGCGAAGCCATATTATCCGACTCTTAATGCAACTGAGTTTGAACAGCAAGCCAACAGATTAAATATGGAGAGATACCTGTACGATAATAATATGGCTCCTTATTCAACCGTGGTAGCTGATATCAGCGGCTGGACACCTCTTTTTACTCCGACTGATATTGCCAATGCAGGTTCAGGGACAGATTGGTTTAGCTTAATTACAAGGAACGGATCTGTTCAGGAACACAATATTTCTGTAACCGGGGGAACTGAAAAAGTCAAATCATTTGCCTCCTTCAATTATTATAATAATAAAGGATTATTGAAGAATTCAGATTATACGCGTTATGCCGCTCGCTTTAATGTTGACTATGTGGCTACCCGGTGGTTGAACGTGGGATCTATTTTTTCCTTTACAAATTCGGGTGCAAATAATGCATCTACAAGCAGAAGCAGCGGCGGAGCTGAAAAATTTAACGAAATACTTTCTGCTATGCAATTTCCGCCTAATGTACCGTATGATCCTGCCACATTTGACATTGGAACACATTCTCCCTACGATGCTCAATTATCAAATCCTGTATCCTTTTTATCAGTAAAAGATCATTCTACTACTTCGAGATTTTTTACTGCTCCGAACCTGGAAATTAGTATCCGGCCAAATCTTAAGCTTAAATTTCAGGCAGGCGTCGATGCTTCCAATATCGAAAGGTATGTTTACTATCCTGTAACCATACATAATACACAGGCACCCAAAGGACTTTCCAATAACGGTTTAAACAAGAATTTATCGGTTTCAGCTGAAGAATATCTGAATTATGATGCAAAAATTGGTGCAAATCAAAGTCTTAATCTGGTTTTAGGAGTCGGATACTACAAATTTTCAACAACTGGCTTTGGAGTTGCAGCCCAGGGATTCTTCACAGATGCTTTCGGCTATGATAACATTGGTATAGCCACTGATCTTGCAAATGTCAATTATAATTCATTTAAAAATGAGAATGTGAAATTCTCGCAGTTTGCCAGATTAAATTATAATCTTAATGATAAATATATACTGACATTAACTGCTCGTCGCGACGGTTCCCGCACCTTTGCCAAAGGTAAAAAATACGGCATTTTCCCCGGGATAGCTTTTGCATGGAAGGTTGGAGAGGAGCAATTTGTAAAGAACCTTGGGTTTATCTCTGATTTAAAACTCAGATTCGGATATGGAACTACCGGTAATGAAAGCATGGTAGGCAATTTTGCACTCTCTCTTTATAGGTCGCAATACCCTGTTACTCTTGGGGGTCAGATCGTAAATGGTGTGGCATTGACACAGGTTGGAAATTCGGATATTACGTGGGAAACAAACATTATGACCAATGTAGGCCTTGACTTCGGCTTCTTGGACAACCGTTTCAGGGGAACTTTGGATTTTTATAACAGGACTACCAGGGACTTGCTCGACTATGATATATTACCCTATAATGGTGCACTTAAACAGATTGCCAGCAATGTAGGATCGACCAAAGCTATAGGATTTGACTTTAACCTTACCTCGGCTATCATAAATGGCAAGTTTAAATGGACAAACAGTTTCAATGTTTCGATGGTAAATGTAAACTGGAAAACAAGAAACCCGAAACAACCCCTCAATCCATGGCAAAAGTCAACGGATAATTTATATGCGATTTTTGGCTGGAAAACAGACGGATTAATAAAATCTTTAACTGATATTCCTGAATATATGCCAAATGCTACCGTGGGAAATATAAAATATGTTGACATAAATGAAGATGGAATGTTGGATGAAAAAGATGTTGTAAACCTAGGAGTGTCTGTTTCACCCTGGAATCTTGGCATGTATAATAGCTTCAGTTTTAAAAATTTCGATTTAAGTGTTTTTATTTATGCCAAATTAGGAGGCAAAAGGTTTGACGGATATTATGGGGATCTTACCGATCACAGATTCACTCAGTATTACTCCTGGACAAGAGTGGGCGCGCAGGGTGCGCTGAATAGCGGACTAACAACCGTTAAGGAAATATGGACCAGCGATAATCCGGACGGGATTCACCCCGGTGTTGCCGATGATAGATATACAAGCAGTAATCCTGCCAGCTGCATAATTAATGGAGGAGTAGCCACGCAGGTAAATGATTTCTATCTCCAGGATGCATCATTCTTACGAATTAAGAACACCACATTCGGATATCAACTGCCGGATGTCCTACTTGAGAAAACCGGTTTTATTAAGTCGTGGCGATTATATGTCGATATTGATAACATTGCAGTATTTACTAAATGGAAAGGTCTTGATCCGGAAGTACTGGAACTAAATCCATACCCGACGGCACTTACTACATCATTCGGCATAAATGTCAATTTTTAACCAGCAATAAAACAGATTATGAAAAGAATTAAATATATATCCTATTTGATCCTTACAGCCATTGCTGTGGCTGTCTTTATTCAGTCGTGCGAAGAAGATTTGGAGTCAAGAACCTTCACTGATCTTACTCCGGATAATTTTTTTAAAAGTGAATCCGATTTAATGGTTGCTACAGCAACATTGTATGCACCTTTTACTACTGACTGGGGTTATATCGATGCTGATGGTACATTCACCGGCAGCTTTTATAACGGTCATTCACAGATTTATATCGGAGCACAGGAATCATCAACAGATGAAGCTTATACAACATGGGAAACCAATTACCGTGATTTTCTTGTAGGTCCTGCAACATTTACAAACAGTAATTGGGCTTATGAATATAATAAGGTCCGATTTATTGCCAGAGCAACCGACGCAATTGATAAAATGGAAAGCTGTCCTGTAAGTGCAGCTGTGAAAAACAGGTATATTGCGGAAGCTAAAGTTGCACGGGCATTTATTAGTTATTTACTTTATGATTATTATGGACCTGTGAACGCCATTTACGATCCGTTGCTGCTCACAAGTCTGGATCCACTTCCAAGAC
>DATAEX010000032.1:0-2411 GCA_036257765.1 Bacteroidales bacterium | reverse complement strand
TACAGGTTTTCAAAGCTTGTAGGACCTGCAGGTATGGTATATTCGATGGATACAAAGCAACAACACATTGATTTCCTGAATGAATTTATCAATATAAATCATATAACCAACATAACGCCGATAACATCCAAAATCGACGATATCTGCCTCGATAAAAAGGCTGATTATGCGTTTATGTGTTCGCTGTATCATATCATCTATGGCGTTTCATCTGAACCTCAACGATCAGCGCTTATAACAAGCATTAAAAAAGGTTTGAAGCCGGGTGGCAAATTTGTAATTGTGGATAATGGTCCGGTTGCAGATAATCAACTACCCTACCATGGCCCTTATATTACCAGGGAAATGATCATATTTCAGCTGGCCTATTATGGATTTGAACTGGAATCGTATGAGCAGATTATACCTCAGCGATATATGCTGACTTTCAAATGGAACGGCAATTAATCATGAATTAATTAATATTTTTACCTGACATGGAAATTCCTGCAAAATAAACCCTATGAAATATCTTGTTTTAATAATAAAATTTTGCCTGATAATTCTGGTGATCATGAACTGTTCTCACAGAAAAGAAAAGCCTGTAAGAGAATCAGAACCAGTTACTGTGATTGCTTCAGCATGTAAGAATGTTGTTATAGACGGGAAAAGCAATGAATGGTCAGGTAAGGAAATCCTGGCAGTTGACAAAAGAGCTTCAATAGGAGTGTGTTATGATAACGATTACATATACTCTTGCTTTATTACAAGGGATCCTGAAATAAGCATGCAGATGATGAATTTTGGATGTTCGATATGGTTTAACCCGGCAGGGGCATTCCAGAAGACTGGCGGAATACAATTTCCGGTTTATCAGAATGTGCCACCTCCTCCGCGGGATGCGAAACCGCCTTCAGGAAAAGAGCTTCAGGCTTTCCTGGATAAAAGGCTTGAAAAGATAGTAATTTATGACGATAAAGGCACCGCGAAATCCATGACGCGTCAACAAGCTTTATCAAATGGCATAGAGGTCCAGATCGGGATTCACGAAGGACAATTGTGTTACGAAATGAAATATCCCAGGCATCCTAAATCAGGTATTGGGGTAGTTTTGACTGAGAAATCTTTTGCAATGTGCATTAAAACACCTGAGGTAGATTTACAGAAACTCATGAAGGATGCCAATGATCAACAAAAAATGGCGCCTGATCAGCCTTCAGGAAAACAATTACCGCCACCAGGCCAGCCACAAAAGAAAGGCGATACCGGAAACAAACGTATCAGACCTAAACCGCCACAATTCACTCCGGTCTCACAATGGATCAGAGTAACATTAAAAAACTAGATTTATCACCAATGGCTAACCAGAATAAAATAAGGAAAAGCGTAATCGCCGGAATCATTTTCCTGTTGATTGTTGCAGGGGTAATGACTGCTTTTCGGGGAAGCCATAAAAGAGCGTCATTTAAATTTGCCGAGGTAAAAACCGGAACTATCCGGTCGTGTGTTACCAGTTCGGGCATTTTGCATCCTGTCAATAAAATTGAAGTGGGAACTCCTATTTCCGGAACGTTCTCAAAAGTATATGTAGCTTATAATGATGTGGTTAAAAAAGGAGACGTCCTGGCAAGAATCGATTCCCGTATTCTTGAAGCATCGAAACTCGAAGCTGAGGCTGTAATCCTGCAAATATCCGAGAAACTTGTTTTTTCCAGAACTGAATTAAGTCAGAAAAAGCAGCTCTTCGAATCCGGATACCTTCCCGAAATAGAATATCTGAAGGCCAGAGCATCTTATTTTTCAGATAGTTCAACCCTTCTGGCCGCAAAAGCGAACTACCTGCGTGCTGTTACCAATTTAGAGTATGCAGTTATCGAGGCTCCGCTTGCCGGCACGGTCATTGAATGTAATGCAAAGGAAGGGCAAACTGTTGTCTCAAATTTTAATACGCCTGTACTTTTTGTGATAGCTCAGGATCTTTCGGAGATGGAAATACATGCCACCGTTGATGAAAGTGACATCAGTCTTATACACGTGAATCAACCTGTTGAATTTTCTGTTCTCGCCTATCCTGATTCGGTTTTTTCCGGCACTGTTAAAGAAATCAGGCTGCATCCCAGCATGATTCAGAATGTAGTAAATTATATCGTTATCATCAGAACCACCAATCCGCGTAATTTATTATTGCCCGGAATGACCGCAACAATTGATTTTATCGTTAACATGAAAAAAGATGTTGTTGTTGTGGCAAAGAGTGCCGTAGATTTTACTCCTCCCCCGGAAGTTATGAGGCATTATAGTAAGATGATGAAAAAGAAAGGCCTGCTTCCCCCGGGGCCTGGTCAGGAAATGTATGATGGGTCATCAGATACAAGCGGACTTGCAACTTTATGGTTTATTGACAATCAGATCCTGAGATCAGAGGTTGTTAC
>DATAEX010000020.1:0-3664 GCA_036257765.1 Bacteroidales bacterium | reverse complement strand
TTCTGGCGTCAGGAACAGCTCATGACATTCGCAATTCAATAAAGGCATTGCTTGAAGATACGCCCGATCAGTCACATCTTATTCTGTCATGTGGCGGGGGCATGCCGCCGGCTGTTTCTTCTGAAAATATTAAGATTTTTACAGAGGCTGTAAAAGAGTGGCAGTAAGTCCATAAAAATCAGCAAACCGTTTTGCTTCACTTATCAGCTTCTGCTTTACATTTCGATTTACCTTTATTAAAAGGTTGAATTCAAATTCCATCCTGTTCTTAACAGGAGATCTTTTCCATGTTCCAATAACCTGACCCTTATAAAGGATCATATTATTAAAAAAAAGTTCTCCCCTGTTCCTATTTTCATTCAGCAGTGAAAACATAGCCGAACGATCTTTATAACCCATGATAAATTCATCATAAACAGGCAGCAAAAATGGTCCTTCGGCAGTACCATTTGATTCGCCCGTGGCCATATGATAATAATCACGTGAATTCATCAGGTTCAATTCCAGTTCATTACGAATAAAATCGATACCCCTCCTGCATGAAGAAATAGTTAAACCCGACCAGGTAGCGAAATCGTAAACTGTTGCCGGTCCCCTGCTTCTGAAGTACTTTCTTGTTAACATGGCAAGGGCTTCATCAGCTTCTCTGATTCCGGCTTTGGGGGCACGGTCTTTAAGTGAGGCGTAAGTAAAGTGTTTACCCAATCGGGCTCCGCTGCAAATTATTCCATCAATTTCAGCTTTCATAAGGATATAAATCAACCGCATCCCGGTTGCCGCTATTTTGTTCCTTTCAAGGGCATCGCTGATCTCTTGTCTTGTAAGTTGTTGTTTGTCGAGAATGGTTTCCAGAATTTCATTTGTTTTATTAAAAACGAATTTATCAAGTTCAAGCCTACGGTACATTACTGCATTATTGGAATCAATCCTGGGCGCAGTAAGTTGCAGAATCCACCTTAAATCATCCGCATGAACAATATGCCACGTCGCTCTCAATAAGTGAGTTCGTAAGATGCTGCCTTTATTAAGGTCCTGTTCAATGTCAGTTTCTTTCAAAGCAGGAATTCTCAATCCAATAGACCATTTGGAAAAAGCATACTCCTGTCCCTGTATAGCGCCAAACCATGATACCAGTTCACTTCCCGTTGAAATAGCTGTTCCGGATAATAGCTGCATCTTCATTCGGAGATTGCTGATATTTCCATTTGATCTATCCGTCATTTCTATTTAATTATCGATTTGCGAAAATCTCCTTAATAATACAGGATTCTTTAAAAACTCTTACAGGTCTATTATGTTCAACCCTGTAACCGTAATTTAAAACGATATATCCGGCTTAAAGCAACTTTTGTTATTTTTGATGCACTTAGTCAAACTTAAAACATTTAACCTTTAAACACGATGAGAAAAAAAATTGTAGCCGGAAACTGGAAAATGAATAAAACCCTGCAGGAAGGTATTGAACTCGCAAAAGCAATAAATACTCAGGTTCAGGACACCGATGTAACAGTAATACTTTGCACACCTTTCATTCATCTTACCGAAGCCAGAAAAGTTATTACCAAAAAGTCCCTGTTCCTTGGTGCCCAGAATTGCGCTTCTGAAAAATCAGGCGCGTACACCGGCGAAGTTTCTGTTGATATGATCGCTTCAGTCGGAGCTGAATACGTTATAATAGGGCACTCTGAACGAAGGAGCTATTATCATGAAGACGATGCGTTGCTGAATAAAAAAGTTAAGCTTGCTCTTGAAGCAGGACTTGTACCCATTTTCTGTTGTGGCGAAGTACTTGCAGAAAGACAATCCGGAATTCATATGAAGGTTGTAAGCACACAGGTTGAAAAAGCTCTTTTCGATCTTACTCCGGAGCAATTCAGCAAGGTGGTAATTGCTTACGAACCTGTATGGGCCATTGGAACAGGAGTAAATGCCACAGCCGCACAGGCACAGGAAATGCATAAAGCTATCAGGGACCAGATTATGAAAAAATTCGGCAAACAGGCAGCTGACAATACCTCAATTTTGTATGGCGGTAGTTGCAAGCCTTCCAATGCCAGAGAACTTTTTAGCAATGCCGATGTGGATGGAGGCCTGATTGGTGGTGCATCGCTCAATGCTGTTGATTTCATGGGTATTATAACTGCTTTCTAGTATTCATCTGATATGAAAATTTTTCCTTTATCTTCAGGTCGCCGGATCTTTCCGGCGATTCTGGCACCTGGCAGGCAGCTATCTTGCTAATGTTGCCAATAAGCTGCTGAATGGAAATAATTGAAATTTCATTCAGAATTTTTATGTATTGTCTTTTAGTGTCAGTATACTAAGTTCGGATTTCCAAGCGTTAAACAATGAAACGAATAAATACGGTTTCTCGTTAAAAAACAGCAGCATCCGTGATAATCGGGCACTGGTCTTATACATAATAACATTAAGATTTAGCTGATATTGGCAATATGAAGCATTTCAGGTTCACATTCCTGATTTTATGCGGATTTTATTTACTTCCGTATTTGGTTAATGGCCAGGAATCGAGGATTTTTTCCGGGGATTTATCAGCCTTTCCGACTGAACTGTCAGCTTATATACAAAAGAACGTCAATTCTGAAAGTCAGGAAGCCCTGAACAGATTCCTGACATTGTGGACAGTTGACAGTGCATTTTCTCAGTCAGAACAGGAAAAAATTGTGGCTACATCACTTGGATTAATAAGAAAAAATGCCAAGCCTCATCCCCATTTTACTCATTATTTGAATTTCCTGACAACATTAAAAAACAGCCCGGATAAACTCGAAAACTTTACCGGATGGGATAAAGGAATGGATATGCTTCTTGGTGAAAAGCGCATAACCCTGCAGGCTACAGACCGCTATATGGTTTTCATCAAACAGCTTGCCGACAGTAATACGTTATACAGGACTGCCACAATAGAATGGAAAATTTCTCAGCCTAAATACACATTTATAGTCGACAGCACCATACGTATTATTGTGAAAAACACAGCACTGATATGTAATGTAAGAAACGACAGTATAGAAATAACCGGAACTGAAGGTGAATTCTATCCGCTGACCACCATGTGGAAGGGTGAAGGCGGAATTGTAACATGGGAGCGGGCCGGGTTTAAAAAAGACCAGGTTTATGTTCGGTTAAGCAAATACCAGATTAACATGACCAGGGCAGAATATACAGCTTCAGATGCCGTATTTGTAAATAAACTTTACTTCGATGCTCCTCTTAAAGGGGTTCTCACTGACCGGGTTAAATATAATAAAACACCCGGTGATGCTGATTTTCCACAATTTGATTCATATCAGAAAGACTTCAGGATTAAGGATCTTTACAAGGATATAAATTTTGAAGGTGGACTTTCTATGCAGGGCGCTAAGCTTGTGGGAACCGGCAACCGCGAAAAACAGGCGAAGATCTTTATTACCCGAAGAGATACATTGGTACTTGTAGCTTCTTCGAATTACTTTGCGTTTAAATCCGACAGGATAAACTCGAGCACTGCCGGCATACTGATTAAGCTGAAAAAGGATTCGATATTTCATCAGGGTCTGGCTCTGAGTTATATTGTGCCTACCCGTGAACTCACACTTTTCAGAACTGACGATTTTACTTCCGAAAGTCCTTATTATAATTCGTATCATAACATCGATATGTC
>DATAEX010000532.1:0-4836 GCA_036257765.1 Bacteroidales bacterium | reverse complement strand
CAGTCTGCGCGTAACTGCTAATCGCTGCAATAATTACCGTCATTGTAAAAGTAAATATTCGTTTCATCGGAAGGTTATTAAGGTTTACTGATCCTATGATGAGATACTTTCAAAAAAAGCTGCGTGCAGTTATAAAATTAAATAAAAAAATCATAATGTTGGTGAGGTTTGAGTTTCTTTAGTATTTCTAATCGGCGACCGGAAAATTTTATATATTTGCCCCACTGTAAAAAAATCTATTATAAACTAACTAAAAGCTACAAATGCGTAATAAAGGAGCCATCTGGACATTGGCTATAGCATTGGCACTGGTTTGCATTTACCAGTTATCTTTTACTCTTGTTACATACCTGGTAAAAAAGGATGCACAGGCTTATGCACGCGATGAAAATAATGTTGTCGATCTTAAAAAAGCCGATTACTATCTCGATTCGATAGCCAGCGAACCCGTATATAATTTCCTGTGGTTAAAGAAATATACTTACCGCGAATGTCAGGAAAGGGAAATTAACCTTGGGCTTGACCTGCAGGGAGGGATGAATGTCGTTCTTGAAGTTTCAGTTGTTGATGTTATTCGTTCAATGGCGAATTATAGCCGTGATACGACGTTTAACAAAGCATTGGAACTTGCCCGCCGGAATCAGGTTGGTTCTAACGAAAATTTCGTTACTCTTTTCGGTCAGGCTTTCGAACAAATCGACCCCAATGCAAGATTGTCTGCATTGTTCACTTCACCCGAATTCCGTGAAAGGATCAATTATAACACGCCTAATAATGACGTTTTAAGCATAATCAGGGAAGAAGCTGATAAGGCAATTTCGAATTCCTTTAACATCATAACAACCCGTATTGACCATTTTGGAGTCACTTCACCCAATGTACAGCGTCTTCAGAGCGGCGATCGTATTCTTGTTGAATTACCGGGAGTATCAGAAAAAGACAGGGTTCGTAAACTTTTACAGGGCGCAGCACGACTGGAATTTTGGGAAACCTACGATAATACCGATGCTGAGATCCGTAATGGTCTGATGTCTTTGAATGAAATCGTAAGGGAAATCAATCGTTCTTCCTCTCCCGTTGCTGCCGGTGCAGCGGTATCTTCAGCTCAACCTGAAAAACAGGCTGCGCCTGACACAACAGAAGGCGAAGGTGAACCTTCTTTACTGGAACAGATAACCGGTGATACCAATGCAGCTGCTGGCGACACGTCTGCTGATGCCACCGCTGAAGCTTTTTTCAGGGAGAACCCATTATTCAGCGTGCTTATACCTTATGTATATCAAAATAACGAGCTAATACCCGGTTCTGTTTTCGGGCAGGTACATATAAAAGACACTGCAAGGGTTAATCAGTACCTGAAACTTGGAATGCAGCGCGGATTGTTTCCGAGGGATTTCAGATTCTTATGGTCAGCTAAACCTATCGAGAACAATAACACTAAAGAATCGACTGATTATTACGAAGTACATGCAATAAAGGTAACCAGCCGTGATAACCGTGCTCCCCTTACCGGTGACGTTGTTACAAGGGCTGTTAATGAATACGATCAGAATACGGCTGAGGCCTTTGTTTCAATGGATATGAACTCTGAGGGCACTCAGATCTGGGCAAGGCTTACAAGGGAAAATGTAGGAAAGATCATCGCCGTTGTTATGGATGACTATGTATATTCATATCCGCGGGTTAATGAAGAAATTCCAAATGGAAGCTCACGCATAAGCGGAAATTTTACTCCTGAGGAAGCTGAAGACCTTGCAAATCTCCTGAAATCGGGTACAATGCCTGCGCCCTGTTCAATTATCCAGGAAGAAGTAATTGGCCCATCGTTGGGAAAGGAATCCATAAAATCAGGTATTAGCTCATTGCTTATTTCGTTTGTCCTGATCTTTGCCTTCATGATATTTTATTATACGAGGAGAGCAGGTCTTATAGCAGATATAGCCTTGTTCCTGAATATGTTCTTCCTGTTCGGAGTATTGGCCTCACTGGGACTTGTGCTTACGTTGCCGGGTATTGCAGGTATCGTCCTTACCATCGGTATGTCGGTCGATGCGAATGTGCTTATTTATGAACGTATCCGTGAAGAGCTTGCTGCCGGCAAGGGAGTCAGAATGGCAGTGGCCGATGGATATAAAAATGCATTGTCAGCTATAGTCGATGGAAACCTCACGACCCTCATAACAGGGATAATACTTTTCATGCTGGGAACCGGTCCTGTAAAAGGATTTGCCACCACACTGGTCGTAGGTATTATAACATCATTGTTTGCTGCTATTTATATTAGCAGGCTTGTATTCGAGATCATGCTCGATAAAGGAAATAAGCTTACTTTTTCTACAAAACTGTCAACCGGAGCATTTAAGAATATAAACCTTGATTACATTAAGAACCGCAAGATTTTCTACGTCATTTCCTCGGTAATGATTGTAATCGGTATTATTTCATTGTTTACCAATGGACTCGATCAAGGTGTTGACTTTGCCGGCGGCCGAAATTATATTATCCAATTTGAAAAGCCGGTTAGCAATGTCGAAGTGGCTGACATGGTAGAGGGGCAGCTAGGTACACGGCCCACTGTTATAACTTATGGTTCTGAAGATAAGGTTCGAATCACAACTAAGTACGGGATTGATTCTGAGGATCCTGAAATTGAATCCAGGATTGAGCAGATGATCTATACCGGAGTCAAACCGCTTCTGTCGGAAAATGTTACTTATGAGCAGTTCAGGGAAGAAAATGTTCAGGGACTACAGAAAGTCGGACCTACAATAGCAGCAGATATAAAAAGAGATTCATTCATTGCACTTGGCGTTGCACTTATCTTCATGTTCCTCTATATCGGATTCAGATTCAGGAACTGGAACTTCGGGTTGGGGGCTATTGCTTCGCTGGCACATGATGCTTTCTTTGTCATTGCAATGTTCTCCCTTCTATACGGACTCATGCCATTCTCCATGGAAATGGACCAGACATTTATTGCGGCCATTCTTACCATCATCGGATATTCAGTGAATGATACAGTGGTTATTTTCGACCGTATCAGGGAATACAAAGCATTGCATCCGAAGATGGATTATGCTGTCTTAATGAATAAGGCAATAAATGATACGTTCAGTCGAACTATTGTTACCTCGCTAACGGTGTTGATCACGGTTGCCATAATCTTCTTCTACACCGGAGAAAGCGTACAGGGATTTGCTTTTGCACTGCTTCTCGGATTATTCTCAGGAGTGTATTCCACAGTGTTTATAGCAACTGCTCTGGTATATGAAACCAGGAAGAATAAGGAGGTCAAGGCATCCGTGAACAAATGATATAATTGGAGTCGATCAGTAATTAAGTATAAAACAGAAATCATATAAACCCCGGCCTGTCATCCGGGGTTTTTTCATATCATCTTTTGCTATATTTGTAACCTTAATTTGAAATTATGCATCCTGTAATATTATTTCTCAGCGGGGGGGAATTGGTGCTCGTTTTCCTGGTTTTCTTGCTCCTTTTTGGATCGAACAAGATTCCGGAACTGGCTAAAGGTTTGGGCAAAGGTTTGCGGGAATTCAAACGTGCCACTGACGATATTAAACGTGAGATCAATCAGAGCACTGAAGGCATATCAAAGGAGATCAACGAAAGTGTAAGCGGAATAAGGAAAAATATTACTGACATTACCAGCGATATTACCTCGGACATCAATAAAGCCACGGATGATTTCAGCAAGAGCCTCAACAATGCGACTGAAGATTTTAATAAAAGCCTCGATGAAGCCGCCGATGATTTCAAAAAAAAGGTTGAGGAACCATCCAAAAAAGTTGATGATACAACCAAACAAGACTGAATTCTTTAAATAGTTTGCTATTATATATTCAGCATGGCCCTTATAGAAGCCAGAAACATCCGCAAATCTTTCGGTAACCTTCAGGTCTTAAAAGGAATTAGCGCATCTGTTGAGCAAGGCGAAATTGTAACAATTGTTGGTGCCAGTGGAGCAGGAAAGACCACATTTCTTCAGATTGCAGGTACTCTTATGAAACCTTCTGATGGTGCTGTTACAATAAATGGCACTGTGGTGAGTGATCTGCGTGATAAAGAACTTGCCCGTTTTCGTAACCGCCATATCGGGTTCGTATTTCAGTTTCATCATCTGCTTCCCGAGTTTAGTGCTCTTGAAAATGTATGTATTCCTGCGTTTATAGCAGGTATAACCCGCTATGATGCGATCAGGCAGGCAAAAGAATTACTTGGATTTTTAGGGCTGGATCACAGAATTAACCATAAGCCGAATGAGCTTTCAGGTGGTGAACAGCAGAGAGTGGCCGTCGCCCGGGCTTTGATCAATAATCCCGATGTTGTGCTTGCAGATGAACCTTCAGGTAACCTTGATTCCCAAAATAAGAAGGAGTTGCATGAATTGTTCTTTACACTTCGTAACCGTTATCATCAAACTTTTGTAATTGTAACACATGATGCGGAATTGGCCGGAATGAGCGATAGAACTATTACTATGCATGACGGACTGCTGGTATAAATTGAAAATTTGAAAATTTGAAAGTTGATTGGAAGATTTGAAAATTTGAAGATTGGAAAATTTGAAAGAGTTTCTGGAGGAAAGAGCCGATCACTATAACCGACCGGAATTCATTGAAACAGATCCTATACAGATACCTCATCTATTTAAGAAACCGGAAGACATTGAAATTGCCGGATTTTTATCAGCTACTCTTGCATGGGGACAGCGAAAAACTATAATTAATAAATCAAGGGAACTGATGAAACTGATGGATAACAGTCCTTTTGAGTTTGTTTCATCAGCACATGACCAAGACTTCAAAAGATTTG
>DATAEX010000520.1:0-3849 GCA_036257765.1 Bacteroidales bacterium | reverse complement strand
TTACAAAGTGGGGTGCTATGGATGCTATCGAGTTTTTCATCATACGCACCCAGTTTTCGGGAATGTTCGATTTATTACGATCGAAGAAAGCAGGAATCACTTCCTGTTCAAGTAATGAATATATAATTTCGGCATCGAGGTCATCCTGAAGGCCGGTATCCTCATATGTCGTTTCATTTGTAAGGGCCCAACCTGCTTCAGGCTGATATCCTTCAACCCACCATCCGTCGAGCACACTGAAATGAAGCGTGCCATTTACAACAGCTTTCTCACCGCTGGTTCCTGATGCTTCAAGAGGACGGGTAGGAGTGTTGAGCCATATATCAGCACCCTGAACAAGCGTCTTAGCAAGGTTTATATCATAATTTTGAAGGAAAATTATTTTTCCGAGAAATTCAGGTCTTTTTGATATTTCAACGATCATCTTTATCAGATCCTGTCCTGCTCTATCGTGCGGATGGGCTTTCCCGGCAAAAATGATCTGAACGGGTTTACCTGGTATATTGAGTATCTGAGCAAGTCTCTCCGTATTCCTGAACAGCAAATGGGCTCTTTTATATGTGGCGAATCTTCGGGCGAAGCAAATTGTAAGAGCCTTATCAGAGAGCTGCCTGTTGATAGCAACAATCCTTCTTGGATCTTCGTGTCTTTTGACCCAGTTTTCCTTATATCGATCCTTTATTGTATTAATCAGCTTAGCCCTGAGTTTTTGTTTAATGTCCCAAACCGTGGCATCAGGCACGTCATATATTTTCTCCCAGTAGTCGGTTTCCGAAAGGTTGTTTTCAAAACCTTCACCGAACGATTCCCGGTAAAGTTTTTTCCACAATTTAGCTGTCCAGGTGGCATAGTGAATACCATTGGTAACATAGCTGATATGAAGTTCCTCGGGAAGGTATCCGGGCCATAGCTTTGCAAACATTTGCTGTGTAACCGACCCGTGCATCAGGCTTACTCCGTTCATTTCCTGTGAAAGATTGGCAGCCAGAAAACTCATATTGAACTTTTCTCCGAAGGCATTGATATTTGAGCGTCCCAGGCTCATAAGTTCATTCCAGCTAATCTTAAGCCGGTCAGGATAATGTCCGATATACTGGCGTAACATGTTCTCTTCGAATTCATCATGGCCTGCAGGCACCGGAGTATGTGTTGTGAAGAGGGTAGAGCTTCTCACTATTTCTTTGGCTTCGGGGAACGAAAGATTGTTCTGCTGAATGTATTTTCGCATCCTTTCAAGGCCTATGAAAGCACTGTGACCTTCGTTGCTATGGAAAAGATTAAAACTCATTCCCATAATATCAAGAGCCCTTATCCCTCCGATACCTAACAAAAGCTCCTGCTTCAACCTGTTCTCAATATTCCCGCCGTATAAATTATGCGTGGTACTCCTGTCCTCATCATTGTTTGCGGAAAAATCGGTATCGAGCAGGTAAACGTCAACACGTCCTACATGCAAACGCCATATGCGTGCAAACATATGCCTGCCGGGCAATACAATTGAAACTGTAAGAAAATTTCCTTTGTCGTCCTTTACCGGTTTAACAGGCAATTTTGAAAAATGCTGGTAGTCATAAATGGCCTGTTGTTCACCGCGGGTAGTGATCATCTGACTGAAATATCCGTATCTGTAAAGCAAACCAACTCCGGTTATATTCACATTCTGATCGCTTGCTTCCTTCAGGTAATCGCCAGCCAGGATACCAAGACCGCCTGAATAAATTTTCATGGAATTATGGAAACCATATTCCATACTGAAATAAGCTATCCGTGGAATATTTGCAGCTGGCTTTACCGACATATATTTCCTGTACCTGGTGTATACGCTTTCAATTTTATCGGTATAGTTCTTATTCTGGCTTAATTCGGTAAGCTGGCTGTATTTAACCTGTTCAAAAAGTATGGCAGGATTTTGGTCACATTTCTGCCAGATTTCCGGATCGATAGCTTCGAACAGTTCCTGTGCCTCATCATCCCATGTCCACCAAAGGTTTTCAGTGAGTTCTCCAAGTTTTGACAGAGGTTCGGGAAGCTTCGATTTAACAATAATCTTTTTCCAGACCGGTTTAATTTCTGCCGGCGGAATATATTCGGGCATTACCTCACTGGGTCGCTCTTCAATCTTCACAAAGCGATCGACCCGCTTTGCAACCATCTGCAGGGCATAATCGTAAGTCTGCTTGTAATAAGTAATGAGGCTGCTCCAAAGTACCTTTTTTGATGTTTCGAGGGCGTTTTTACGAGCCTCTTCCATGGTATCGAATTCCAGGCTGCTTTTTTTGATTACAGCTTTTACAATTTTTGCTATAACTTCCCCGTCGTTTTCATCATTTCGATCAATAACTTCAACACTTTCTTTTGCCGAGGGGATCATATCGTTGATCCATTTTCCAAAACCGGCCAGCGTGGTGGTTACAGTAGGAACGGAATAGGCAATACTTTCCAGCGGAGTGTAACCCCAGGGTTCATAATATGACGCAAAAACGGTGAGATCAACCCCGATAAGCAGATTGTAATAGGTTATATTGAATATGCCATCGGTACCGTTCAGATAGGAGGGTACAAAAATAACCTTAACTTTATCTTCATTACTATTATTAAGCCCGGCCTGTCTGATTCGGTTAAGAATGGGGTCCCATTCCGCATCATGAAGATTATGTGTCAGGTATTTGGATCCGAATGCCGAATCATTACCTATTATACCGCTTAGAATATCCTTGCGCGGGCCATAGTGGTTGGCCGGGATGAATAGATAGGCAATAAGCGGCCGTTGAAGCTTTTCCGATTTATTAAGCTGCCCGAGTGCATCAATGTAAAGATCGATTCCTTTATTATGGAATTCATATCTTCCACTGGTTCCTACAATAAACACATTATCGGGAAATTTCTTGTTGAACATGATCTCGGCGGTATTCAGCAACCTACGCCTGCCATCGATCCTCATTATATCAAACTCCGTAGCACCAGGCACAAAGCTGTCTTCAAAACCATTTGGTGTAACCAGTGTGACATCTTTCTGAAGGAACTGCGAACATTCGTGCGAGGTTATTTCACTCACAGTCGTGAATGCATCTGCATGCTGTGCCGAAAGCTTTTCCGCGGATTGCTTTGAAATAATATTGAATTCCCTCGCGACTTCTTCAGCGTTGTAAGTTTTTAGATTCTTATATAACGGCCTGTTATTACCGGCTAGTGCCCGCCCAACAGCAGTTGCATGGGTTGTAAATACAGTGCCTACCTGCGGAAGCCGGTCTTTCAGATAAAGGATCCCTGTTCCGGTCATCCATTCATGAAAATGGGCAATAATGCGGTCGTAAGTGTTCAGGTTAAACTTCACAAAGCTTTCGATAACCTTACCTGCAGCATATCCGAAAAGTGCGGGCTCAACATAGTCCCATTGGCCGGGGAGCGAATCAAGTTTATATTTATCCCACAGTTCAAAGAAGATCTTATCCTTTTCCTGAAAGTAGTTCGAAAAATTCAGAATTATCGCAATAGGATACCGGTTAATATTCCATCTTCCTATTTTGATATATAATCCTTCAGATTCGGCTTGCTTTTTCCATGCACTGAATAGCTGTGGATCTTCAAGAAATTCTGAATTTTCGTCGGAATCATCCTTAATCAGATCGGGCCCTATAAGTATCAGGTTATTTTGAAGCTCATTTACCAAAGTAAGAGCTTTGGTGGCGATAACAGTGTGAATACCTCCGACTTTGTTGCAAACCTCCCAGCTCACTTCGAAAAGATAATCCGGAGATAATAATTCTTTACTCATACACAAATAATTAAAATAACAATGGATCGTTTTTCGTCACGACCAATTAACCGGGGCTAAAATACAATTAGTAT
>DATAEX010000519.1:0-5188 GCA_036257765.1 Bacteroidales bacterium | reverse complement strand
AAGTGCAGCGCCTGTAAAACTCCTGTAAAAATCCTCAGTAAATCCTTTAAGGTCAATATTGAAAGCATCAATACAGGTAAGAAGATCGTTCAGAGGTTGTTCACTAATATAGCCGTTTGAAACCATAACATTCTGTAATCCCCGTTCCTGAATTAACCCTGCAATAGAAAACATATACTCAAACCACATACCCGGTTCATTGTAAGTGTATGCTATGCCGATATTATCTTTGTCTGTAACGGCTATCGTTACGATTTCTTCCGGTGCAAATTCTCTTGAAAAATCAAATTCCGTTGCTGATACCTGTGAAATCTGCCAATTCTGACAACATTTGCATTTCATATTACAACCGACACTTCCGATAGATAAAATGGTTGAACCCGGGAAAAAATGGTAAAGTGGTTTCTTCTCAATCGGATCCTTGTGTATAGCAGAAATACGGCCCCATGTTTCAGCTACCAGTTTACCATCAACATTTCTGCGAACCCTGCAAATACCGGTGTTACCCTTGGTAATTCTGCATTGATGCGGACAAAGGAAGCATCTGACAGCACCATCGATCGTTTCGTAGTATGAGGCCTCCAAGGTTAAAGTTTTTCCTATATTTACAGTCAATCATTTGTAAAATTGCAAAAAATTGGCTGTATTATCATATATCGCCCGTAATGACTGAAAAAGAATTTAAAGAGATGCGCCGGCAGGTTGCATGTTATATGCGAAGGTTATATAAAAGGGGACTTACTACGGCGTCAGGTGGAAATGTGAGTATCCGACTCGAAGAGGGCATATTAATTACACCCTCTGCAATGGATAAGGGATCAATTAAGGGAAAACAGGTGGGAATGATTTCGTTCAAAGGAAAAAATCTTACACCATCGCTAAAACCAAGCATTGAGAGTAATATGCATCTTGAAATTTACAGAAATCGTAAAGATGTTAATGCAATTGTCCATGCACATCCGCCTATAGCCAGCAGTTTTACTGCTACATCAGTAATGATTAATTGTTCGCTTATTGCCGAGGCACGGGCAATAATAGGAATACCCGTGACAGCTCCCTATGCATTAATGGGAACGGAACAGCTGGCTCAATCAGTCGTCAGTGTAGCATTGAAAGAGGATGTGAATGTCATATTGCTTGAGAATCATGGAATTGTTTGCCTGGGAAAGAACTTGCTGACTGCCTTTGACAGGATGGAGGTGTTTGAAGCTGCAGCTAAAATGACGCTGATCACTTCACTTATTGGAAATGAAAAGCCTTTAAGTGAAGACCGTTTAAAGGAAATAGACAGGTTAATGCAGGGATAAATTACATCTTATACTTTTCGGCAAATTCATTCGAAATGTAATTATCGTAACTCATACAAACGGAGGTGGCAAAATCCACAGCTGTTGTTACTATAGTTTCCCACATTTCTTCATCAAGATTTTCCAGGTCACGATGCCTGATGTTATGGTTAAACAATGAATAAACAACGCCGGCATTGAAATTATCACCGGCTCCAATAGTGCTGATTGGTTCAATTGTTTTTACGGGAAAAGTGCCCTTCAGTCGTGTAGTCCTGACATAAACGCCTTTTTTATTAGCTGTATACAAAAGATTGCCACAGTATCTTCGGGTTTCAGAATATGTTTCTTCGGCATTATCAGCTCCGAGTATAAAGGAAAAATCCTCATTTGAACCTCTTACAATGTCGGCATGTGAAAAATTATCAAAGATCAGTGGTTTCAGCACATTTAGCGCGTGAAGATGTTGTTTTCTGAAATTCGGATCATAGATAACAATAGCCTTCTTTTTATTTGCCTGCCTTATGAATTCCATAAGCTTCTTCCTCACTTCTATAGTGACTGCGTAAATGGAACCGAATAAAACAATATCATCCTGGTTAATTTCAGGAAATTCCACAGCCAGTCGCTTTTCAGGATATATTTTATAGAAATCGTAGCTGGCATCATTATTCTCATTCAGGAAGGCAAGTGCCAGGGTAGATTTCCCGTCATAATAGCGGTACACGTATTCCGTTGAGACATGGTTTTCCTTCAGAAATTCATCAATGATATTTCCAACCTCATCCAGACCATATTCTCCCAAAAAATATACGGGCATATTTAGCCGTCCCAGGGTTACCGCACTATTAAGACAGGCACCTCCAGCCTTTGCAGTAACGGGTAACTTATTTTTGAAAAGTATATCGAGAACAGTCTCTCCAATTGTGAATATTTTTCTCATATTCTTGTGCCTGTGTAAATCCATTTAGTTACTAATCCGTAACGAATTTACGTATTTGATATATATTGTATAGAATAATCTATTTCTACTTTGACATATTCTTCGGGGCTACGTTTGATGTTTGATGTTGAACGACATGGGTACCTTCGGAAGGTACACCTTCGGAAGGTACACCTTCGGAAGGTAGGTAATTTTGTCAGACTTTCCGATAAAAAGATATTTGGTATATTTATTGACTAATATTTTTACATAATATAAATATATTTACATATGAATCTATTTAAACCTTTGGAATCTCATATTCACAGTGCGGAACCTGTAGTTAAGCCTGATTTGAAATCATCCGAGCATGTTAAATGTCTCATAATTGGTTCAGGACCTGCTGGTTATACAGCTGCAATTTACGCAGCCCGTGCCAATTTGAAACCATTACTTTTCAAAGGTTTGCAACCCGGAGGTCAGCTCACAACGACCACTGATGTTGAAAATTTCCCGGGATATCCCAAAGGAATTACCGGGCCGAAGCTGATGGACGATCTCGAAGAACAGGCTGTACGGTTTGGTTCCGATGTAAGATGGGGTATCGCCACTGCTGTTGATTTTTCAGAAGTTCCATACAAGGTTGTTATCGATGATAAGATAATGATCGAAGCTGAAACGGTAATAATCGCCACCGGAGCGACTGCAAAGTATTTGGGACTTGAAGCAGAAGATAAGTTTAAAGGTTCAGGAGTATCGGCATGCGCTACATGTGACGGATTTTTTTACAGGGGCAAGGATGTAGCGGTGGTAGGCGGAGGAGACACAGCAGCCGAAGAAGCCTTATATCTGGCAGGAATGTGCCGAAAAGTATACCTGATTGTCCGCAAAAATTATCTAAGGGCATCAAAGATAATGCAGCAAAGGGTAATGAATGTACCTAATATTGAAATCCTGTTTGAACGAAATACAAAAGATCTCCGCGGCAATGATGTCCTTGAAGAAGCTGTGCTTGTTAAGCGGCAGGGAGAAGCTGATGAAGCAGAGGAAATCATTAAAATCGATGGATTTTTCCTGGCGATCGGACATATGCCTAATTCAGAAATTTTCAAGCCTTTCCTTGAAACTGACGAAACAGGCTATATAAAAACAATTCCCGGAACACCTAAAACCTATATCCCCGGTGTATTTGCCTGTGGCGATGTCCAGGACAAAGTATATCGCCAGGCTGTCACAGCGGCTGGAACAGGGTGCATGGCAGCCATGGAGGCAGAGAGATATCTGAGCCATCTGGCAATAAGTTGATTGACGATTTAAGAATTAAGATTTACGATTTAAGATTGACGATTGCGGTTGTCGATTGTTTTGACGATTGTCGACAGACGATTTACGATTGATTTACTATTGAATCATTAATATTTATAAAGTTTATCTGAAACTTTATGAATAAGTCAATTAAAAAATTAATTTCGTGGGGTCATAAATCGTAAATCGTAAATAAATTTCTCATCTATGTCACGAATTAAGAAAGTTTATCTCGATGCTTCTGAAATGCCCAGGCAGTGGTACAATCTTGCTCCCGATCTACCTACTCCTATGTTACCGCCTTTAGGACCAGACGGAAAACCGATATCACCCGAAATGCTTGCGCCGGTATTTCCAATGAACCTCATTGAACAGGAAGTTAGCGCCCAAAGATGGATTGATATTCCGGAAGAGGTATTGAACCTGCTGGCGATATACAGGCCAACGCCGCTGGTTAGGGCATATGAATTGGAGGAAGCTCTTAAAACGCCTGCAAAAATCTACTATAAAAATGAAAGTGTCTCTCCTGCCGGAAGTCATAAATTAAACACTGCGATCGCCCAGGCATGGTATAATAAGCAGTTTGGCATAAAGAAACTTACAACTGAAACAGGTGCAGGACAATGGGGCAGTGCACTTGCCCAGGCATGTGCACTGATAGGCCTTGGATGTAAAGTTTTTATGGTAAGGATCAGCTTTGATCAAAAGCCATTTCGTAAGCTTCTTATGAATACCTATGGCGCTGAATGTATAGCGAGTCCTAGCCCCCAAACCCAAGCCGGAAGAGCAATTCTTGAAAAAACACCTAACACACCGGGAAGTCTTGGAATTGCTATAAGTGAAGCGATTGAAGCTGCAGTAACTGACAGTACAGGTCAGGCCAGATATAGTCTTGGGAGCGTACTGAATCATGTAATGCTTCATCAGACGATAATCGGCCTTGAAGTGAAAAAACAACTGGCATTGTTCGGTGAAAAGCTTCCGGATGTTGTTATAGCCTGTGCCGGCGGTGGTAGCAATTTTGCGGGGATATCCTTCCCTTTTATCTATGAAAAGCTGCATGGTGCCAAAATAGATATCATTCCTGTTGAACCGAGTTCCTGCCCAACGCTTACCCGCGGACCATTTTTATATGATCATGGTGATACAGCTAAAATGACTCCCCTTTTACCCATGTATACTCTCGGTCACAGCTTCATTCCTGAGCCTATCCATGCCGGTGGTTTGCGGTATCACGGTATGAGTCCTCTTGTTTCGGCAGCATTAAATGACAAGCTTATCAATCCCATGGCTATTGATCAGATCGAATGCTATGAGGCTGGGATACTCTTTGCCCGGACTGAAGGAATAGTGCCTGCTCCTGAAACAACTCATGCGATAGCCGGGGCAATCAGAGAAGCCAAAAAAGCAAAAGATGAAGGAAAACAAAAAGTGATACTTTTCAATTTCAGCGGTCACGGCCTTATGGATATGGTTGGCTACGATAAATTCCTTACCGGAAAGCTGGTTAAGCATCATATGGACGATAAAGAACTGTTCAGGTATATAAAAGAACTGGATAGTTATCCGAAACCGTGATGAGAAGTATTTAGAATATTTAGAGTATTTAGAGTATTTAGAGTATTTAGAGTATTTAGAGTATTTAGAGTATTTAGAGTATTTAGAGTATTTAGAG
>DATAEX010000500.1:0-2791 GCA_036257765.1 Bacteroidales bacterium | reverse complement strand
AAGTGCTTTGCTGACTACTGTAAGAAATTTGTTCTTTTCGAGTGGTTTTGTAAATATTTCCTGAACTCCCAGCTTTTTTGCCAAATAAAGGTAAAATGGCTCACCGCCGCTGATAGCAATTATTTTAACCCCCGGGAAATTTCTTTTTGCTTCAAGGATCATTTCAATGCCTTCCATACCAGGCATAATCAAATCAGTGATTACAAGATCATAATGATTTTTTGACATTTTCATCAGACCTTCACTGCCGTCAGATGCTTCATCCAGATTGAATTCATGGTTACTAAACAAATTGATGATCAGTTTCCTCATCAAAATGTTATCATCCACTATCAGTATTCTTTTCATAAACACGCTTTTATTAGTAACCTGGCCTGAAGACTTTTTTGTTATTAGAAAACGTATTCTGAACCAACAGGTTTTATATTATCAAGCAACGAAAGCAATTTATTGATGAACATAATAAAATCTGGGATAAACAAAAAGGCCGGAGAATAGCCGGCCTTTAAACGTATTTCTTATTTTTGAAATTTAATCTTTAAGGATTTCCTTGACTTTGCTCACCAGATATTGTATGTCGATGGGTTTACGGATAAAATCCACCGCTTCCAGATCATTTATTCTTTTGGCATTTTCATCATCTGTATTTATTGCTGATATAACTATAACAGGTGTTTTGCGTGTACTTTCCTTCTTTCTTAATTCCTGAAGAAAATCAAAGCCGCTTACCTTAGGCATAAGAAGATCAAGTAATATCAGATCAGGAATTTGCTTTTCAATTCTTAAGAATGCTTCTTTTGCATTAAGCGCCGTTTCTATCAGGTAACCTTTTTCAGTAAGGATGGCTTCAAGAAGTACAATATTGGTTGTTGAGTCATCAATCACCAATATTCTTGATTGTTTCATAAGACTCTTATCCGTTTAGAATTTTTTTCTAAGATAGTACTTTTATTATTAAGGGACACCCAGATTTGAATTTCAATACGTATTTTTATCTATCTTCGGGCTTCAAAATACAACACCCATGAAAAGCATTAACCTGTGGATCAGCCTGATATTGGCTTCTGTTGTGATTTTCACAAGTTGCAGGCCAGGACTTAAAACAGATCAACCATTAGCTATTAACAGTGGAAACCTGTCCAATTATTGGGAACAATACAGTGCAGATCTGGTAGGAGATACCATTGTACTGGGTAAAAAAAATGCAACACTGCTTTCAGATTTCACTCTTAAGAATTTTACATTATCCGCGGATATATATACAACTGAGGGTGCAGAAGGGTCACTTGGCTTTCATACGGGATCAGCCGGTGATACTTTAGTCAAGGGTTACTCCGTACTGATAAATAACAGCGATTATCGCTCCGGAAGCCCGCAGAAAACAGGAAGCCTCTCAAGGATCAGGAATAATTTTGTACGAACTGCAATTGACTACAAATGGTTTCCTGTTACTGTAGAAGTTAAAGCCAATAATATTAAAGTAACCGTAAATAATAAAATTGTCAGTGAATATAGTGAACCTGAGAATCCTTTGAGAATCGAAGGATTAACTAATATGCGCCTTTCGGAAGGTAATCTTCTTATTATTAAGACTTCGGATAACGGTACAATTAAAATAGCCAACTTATCGATTACAAAACACTCCGACGACATACCCCGGATTGATGACCGGTTTACATATGACAGCACAGGGGAAATGCTCTCATTGTTAAATCAACAGGGTTTTCCCGTTATTGATTTTCACGGGCATTTAAAAGGTGGTCTTACCGTTGATCAGGTTTGTGCACATGGCAGGCTTAATGGTTATAATTACGGACTTGCTCCAAATTGTGGCTTGAATTTTCCTGTTACAAATGACTCCTCATTGATTGCTTATTACAATGAAATGGCTCCTGAACCCGTATTTAAGGCAATGCAATGTGAAGGCAGGGAATGGATCACGTTATTTTCTCCGGATGCCATATCTCTTTATGATTACATATTTACTGATGCGATGACGTGGACAGATCATAAAGGCAGAAGAATGAGATTATGGATTCCGGAGGAAACATTTGTTGAAAATGAGCAGCGGTTTATGGACATGCTGGTTGGGAAAATTGAATCGGTCCTGAGCCAGGAGCCTGTTGATATTCATGTTAATCCTACATTCTTACCGCCCGCTATTGCTGATAAATATGATGAATTATGGACTGAAGAAAGGATGGACAGGGTTATCAAGGTTCTTGTTGACAATGATGTGGCCCTCGAAATAAATTCGAGATATAAAATACCAAGCCTTGCATTTATAAAGCGTGCCAAAGCTGCCGGTGTTAAATTTACATTCGGTACTAACAATGGCGGAAGTGACGATCTGGGAAGGCTTGAATATAGTCTGAAAATTGTTAAAGAAGCAGGAATCACACCAGATGATATGTTTCTTCCCCGACCGGCCGGTGATAAAAAAGTGCTGAAGAAAGGTCTGCCTGCAAAAATTACCGGATAATTCAAAACTTTTATTAAGTAATAATAATTTGCAATTTTGCACCCAATTAAAAAGATTATAACAGAATTACAGTAATGAGAAAATGGCGTATCGAAGATTCGGCTGAATTATACAACATTCCCGGATGGGGAGTTAATTATTTTTCGATAAATGACAGGGGAAACATGCAGGTTTCCCCCGCAAAGAATGGGGTTCAGATAGATCTTCGGGAGCTTGTAGATGAATTATCATTGCGTGATGTATCTGCGCCAATGCTTATCCGGTTCCCTGACATCCTTGATAACCGCATCGAGAAAATGGCGAAATGTT
>DATAEX010000494.1:0-2793 GCA_036257765.1 Bacteroidales bacterium | reverse complement strand
CGACTCAATTATCAGCGCTACCCTGGATAAAAATGGAGTAACGCTGATATGAGGCTCTTTTGCTTTTAGTCCCTTTGCAAGACTTCCTAAAAATTCACGATGAGTCATATGACCGGAATTAAGAATGAAACGTTCACCCGAAATTTCCAAATCAGACAACCAGATCATTATAGAAGCCACATCACGAACATCCACATAGCCTGCAGATCCTATTGCATAAAAACCAAGCCCTTGCTGAACAGATTTCCAAAGGTTTCTTCCGGGACCAAGCCACATTCCGGGGCCGATTATTACTGAGGGATTTACAATTAAAGCGTTTAATCCTTCATGTATTCCACGCCATACTTCCATTTCCGCCTGGTATTTGCTTTTAGCATACGCTGATGCGGTTTCGCCCTGATTCCATAAAATAGTCTCATTTACAGGAAGTCCATCAGCTAATTCGCCTAAAGCAGCAATTGAACTTACATGGCATAACCTTATATTGCCGGTTTCGAGACAAGCATTTACAATATTTGCGGTACCATCGGCATTTATATGGTTAAGTTTAACTCTTTCCTTATCGTTGAATGAAACGTATCCGGCTGTGTGAAACACATGTGAAATACCTCTCAGGCTATTGCATAGAGCATAATAGTCGTTAATATCAGCTTCTATCCACTCAATCTTATTAAATGAATCATCACCGGACTCATAATAGCTGAAAACTTCCCTTGTAGTGGAAAGATGATTGATGTTTCTGTAAATTGCCCTGACAGGTTTATTCTTTTTAACCAGCTCATAAAGAACATGTGATCCAAGGTGCCCGGTTCCTCCGGTTACAAGTATCATGACTTCATATTTCCGTTTCGCTGATTACGCATGAAAATAGTTTTACAAGGTCGCCCTCAGCTTTCCCGGCAGTAGCAATAATATCTTCAATTTTTGCCGGTATAAGATTATCGGGATCACATTCGTCTGTCATTACCGAAACCGCAGCACATGGAAGTCCTATATGATTGGCAACAATGACTTCGGGTACAGTAGACATTCCTACAGCATCTGCGAAATTTCTGAACATGCGGTATTCAGCTCTTGTTTCAAGATTCGGACCCATCACTGCCACATAGATGCCTCTGTGCAGCTTTATGTTTTCCCTTTCAGCTATGTTCGTCATTTTTCGGTTGAGAATCGGAGAATAAGGACAGCTCATGTCAGGAAAACGAGGGCCTTGCTGATCATCGTTCATACCACGCAACGGATTATCCGGGAGAAAATTTATATGGTCTTCAATCAACATCAAAGATCCTTTTTTAAAATTTAAATTGAGCGATCCGGCTGCATTGGAGATGAGAAGGTACCTAACTCCCAATGCTTTAAGCACCCTGACCGGGAAGGTAACCTCCTGAAGCGAATAACCTTCGTAATAATGAAATCTTCCTTGCATCGCAAGTACATTACGTCCGTGCAATTTCCCGTAGATAAGTTTACCCGAATGCGATTCAACAGTAGAAAGAGGAAAATTGGGGATTTTTCGGTAGTCAATAGTGGTGATGATCTCGAAGGAATGGGCCATTTTACCAAGGCCAGTTCCTAAAATAATACCCAAATCGGGGTTAAGAATGCCGGATGATTTAAGGAAATCAACTGTCTTGCTAATTTTATCGGACATGGGAAAAAGTATTACTATTCAAAAATAGCAATTACCTTTCAATTTCCATCAATACCTCATCTTTGGTCACGGAATCACCGGGCTTTACAAAGATTTTTTTTATTTTCCCCGCGACAACAGCAATGATCTCATTCTGCATTTTCATAGCTTCAAGGATCAGTATGGGCTCACCTTCGGTAACCCTTGCATTTTCCTCAACAAGCAATTCGACAATTTTACCGGGCATTGGTGCAGTAATACTTTCTGTTTTGCTTGTTTGTTTGAACTTTTCGAGGTATTTCCTTCTCTTGTAAGATATAGGCGATTCTATGGTGAAGTTATAGCTGAGACCGTTAAGCAGAACAGTGTACTTATTCTGATTTTTTTCTATTATTTCTGCCAGATACCTTTTATTATTGAATTCGATAACTGTGAATCCTTCATCTTCAAAAATCTTTATATCCTCCTTATGACCGTTTATCCGTAATTCTTCACTGAAGGGATTTTTAATTACAAATTTTTTATTTGCCGGAGTTACGGCTATATATTCGGGAATTTTATTCTTCTTCTTTAATAGACTCATAAACCGGCTGTTAAATCGACTTTATTCTTTTGTTTAAAACCCAGGGACTAATTGATTTACCGCGCTCAAAATCTGGTTTAGCGGTTTTATTTGTTTCAAGCTCAGCAGCAAAATCAAAAGCAGCAACATAAGCTGCAAGCATCTCATCATCATCTTCCTGGTAGTAAAGTTTATCCATTTCCTTTTCTATAAAGGAAGTATTGAAATCTCCTTTCCGGAATTTCTTATGATGCATAACTGCCAGGCAAAAAGGGATTGTGGTTTTGATTCCTTTTATCCAAACTTTTTTAAGCGCCATAATTGCATTTGCTATTGCTTTTTCACGAGTTTCGGCATGCACTATCAATTTGGCAACCATTGAGTCGAAATAAGGTGTCACTACAGAATAATCAGTGATCCCTGTATCAATACGAATATTTTTACCTTTTGGAAATGATACTTTTTCAATAATACCCAGATTAGGTGAAAAACTGGCTTGCACATCTTCAGCATTGATCCTGCATTCGATTGACCAACCCAGAAGTTTTATATCATTTTGTTTCAAAGTGAGCTTTTGCCCTTCTGCAATTCTTATCTGCCA
>DATAEX010000465.1:0-6720 GCA_036257765.1 Bacteroidales bacterium | reverse complement strand
AACCACATCAAAAAAGAACTGGGTGATCTCTTGCTTCATATTGTATTTTACGCTAAAATGGGATCGGAAACGGGCGAGTTTGATATAAAAGATGTTGCCGATGCCATTTCCGAAAAGCTCATATTCAGGCACCCACATGTTTTTGGAGATACGGATGTGCAGAACAATCCTGAAGTTGTAAAGAAGAACTGGGAAGAATTGAAGATCAAAGAAGGGAATCATTCCGTTCTTGGTGGCGTGCCCGAATCATTACCGTCACTTATCAAGGCAAACAGGATTCAGGAAAAAGCAAGAGCTGTAGGATTTGACTGGGATAAGAGAGAACAGGTGTGGGATAAGGTCGGAGAAGAACTCCAGGAACTAAAGACCGAGATAGACAGGATGGACAAGGAAAAAACACTGGCTGAATTCGGTGATCTGTTTTTTTCATTAGTTAATGCTGCAAGACTTTATGGCGTGGATCCTGAAACAGCTCTCGAATTGACAAACCGGAAATTCATTCACCGGTTCAATTATCTTGAATCAAAAACACTGAAGCAAGGCCGTAAACTAAAAAATATGACTCTTGAAGAGATGAATGAGATATGGGAGGAAGCGAAGAGAAAATTATGAATTATGAATTATGAATTATGAGAATTTTGAGTTAGAAATTGGTAAACCAATCTTGTAAAATAATGCTCTACGATCTGGCAACCCTGAGAAATTTGTCCAACAATGATGAGGCATTCATCGTTGACATGCTTCAGACATTCAAACGCACGTCTCCTCCTATAATGGAACGCATGGAGAAATACATCTCTGAAAACAAAATTGAAGCGGTTGGCAGGGAAGCACATAAGATGATTCCGGGTGTTTCATTTCTGGGAGCAAAAGAGCTTCAGGAAGTTCTTATTAAAATTGAAGAATCAGCCAAGAATGCTTCGGATAATGAATATATACATTCAATGGTTACCGAGGCAGTGCGCAAAGTAAATGAATTGATCTCCTGTTTTGAGAATGATTTTCCCGGTAAGCTTTAATCAAATATGAGTGACCTGAAAATTCTTATTGTCCAGCCTGATGTAATATGGAAGGACATCAACGGAAACCTGGCAAAATACAGCGATTTGCTGTCCAAAAGACAGGTTGACCCGGATCTTATTTTATTTCCTGAAATGTTCCAGACAGGATTTTGCAGTGATCCGGCAGATGTTTCAGAAACTATGGACGGACATACAATCAGATGGATGAAAAGGACTGCAGAATCAATAAAGTGTGCGATTGCTGGCAGTATGATCATTAAAGACGGAAGAAAATATTTTAACAGGATCATTTATATCGATCAATTTGAAAATCTGACCTGGTACGATAAGCGCCATTTGTTTTCAATTGACGGCGAGGAAATGTATTATACACCGGGACGAAAAAAGCTTATAGTGCCTCTGCGGGAATGGATGGTCAGTTTCCAGGTATGTTATGACTTAAGATTCCCGGTTTGGGCCCGAAACAAAGAAGATTATGATGTACTTATAAATCTCGCAAACTGGCCTGCCAAAAGAGATGATGTGTGGACAACTTTATTGAAAGCAAGAGCTATTGAGAATCAGTGTTATACTATCGGAGTTAATAGAGTCGGCACTGATTTCAATAATATATATTACAGGGGAAATTCAATGGTAACGGATCCTAAAGGTACTATTACCGAAAGAATAGAGGATTCCGCTGAAGGACTGTTGCATGCAATCCTGTCAAAGGAATCGCTCGATAAATTCAGAAGTGAGTTTCCGGTTTGGAAAGATGCAGATGATTTCGACATCAGGATTTAACAGCAACCTTCACCCTCGCCACAGGATTCACATCCTTCATGACTGCAACTACAGCCGCCATGAACATGACCGTGCATCATTTCTTCTTCCGAAGCCTGACGAACTTCCGTTATCTCACCTTTAAAATAAAGATGATTCCCGGCCAGTGGATGATTAAAATCCATGGTTACTGAATCAAGGTCAACAGTCTTTACAACACCGGTAAGCCTGTGTCCCTCACTATCCTGCATCGGTATTTTATTTCCAATCTTTACAAGGTCATAATCAATTTTACCATCTATCTGGAATGCGTGAAGCGGCACTTTCACAATAGAATTTTCATCGTAATTTCCGTATGCATCTTCGCTTGTTAAATCAAAATTGAAACTGTCGCCGACTTTCAGACCAGAAAGATTATCTTCGAATTTTGGGAGCAGAGAGCCGCTGCCAAAAATGAATGTAAGAGGGGAATTTCTGTCAACAGATTCTATAATATTACCGATGTTGCTATCTACACGAAGCTCATAGGTAAGTGAAACCACCTTATTTTGAGATACTACCATAAAAATATTTTGAATTAAATGATACCATTAATTTGCGCAAAGAAAGCAAATAAATTCCACTTTCAAGTAAGTTCACAATTTAAGTTTCTTCTAAATAATTTGTGAAGTAACATTTTGAGGTTACTGTTTGTTTAAACTCAGAACCAGCTCAGAAATAATTAAAGCAAAAGCAACGTTTTAACTAATATTCAGTCTATAATTCAAAATTAACACCTATGCGACACAAAATATTAATTATTGTGGTACTTGTGTTTATTGCAGATTCTTTATATTCACAGGTGCGTCTTGGACTTAGAGGTGGAATTAACGCTTCGAGGTTAAAAGGTGACACGGAATTTGTTACACCCAATCCAACTCTGCAGTCCCATTATCGCATAAAAGTTCCAAATTACATGATGATTGGCTATCATGTGGGGCTCGTCAGCCAGATTCAGATAGGGACTTTCTTTATACAGCCGGAAGCTCTCTATACTGTTACTCGTAATGACATCAGTTTATATGACCTCAATTCTGCCAATCCCGATCGTGCTGATGCAATCGAGCAAAAATTGAACAGGCTTGACATTCCAATTTGGCTTGGCCTGAAATTAAAGTCATTTAAGATAGGAGCCGGACCTGTACTGACATTCCTGATCAGCAATGAGTCAGATCTGAAAAAGATCACACAATATGATCTTCAGTTAAACAACGCCACTGTAGGATATCAGGCCGGGATTGGTTTTGATATAGGTCATTTTACAATTGATTTTAAGTATGAAGGCAGTTTGAGCAAGTTGTCAGATGGCATTAACGTAAGTGAAACTGAAAAACTTGAATTTGATTCAAGATTAAGCCAGTTGATTGTGAGTATAGGATTATTTTTTTAGCAGTTAAATTTTTGTCACTAACTTCGGGGCATGTGTTATACAGTGAAAATCGATCTGACCAGAGAAGAACTTGAACGAAGGTTTGGTGCAAAATTAAGGGATTCAGGTTCCTATACTACAGGAACCCGTGTAAATGCGTTTTCTTTACCGCAATTGCCTGTGATTTGCAATGACAATCCTGCTGAAATCAGGATTTTGACCTGGGGTTTGATTCCTTATTGGGTATTGGATTCAAGGAATGCGAATGAAATAAGGATGAAAACATTTAATGCACGATGTGAGAGTCTTGCCGTAAAGGCCTCTTACAGGAATATTCTGGGTCGCAACAGATGCCTTGTTCTTGTAAATGGATTTTATGAATGGCAGACGAAAGAGAAGAATAAAATACCCTATTATATTGGCTTGAATGGTGAATCTGCAATAGCGCTTGCAGGATTATACGATAAATGGGTAGATCCTGCCACGGGTGAAATATTAGACACCTTTACTATAGTGACAACAAAGGCTAATCCGATGCTCGAAGTAATTCATAATTTGAAGAAGAGAATGCCTGTAATTCTGTCCGATGAAGATCAGAGGAAGTGGCTTGACATTAAGTCGGATCCCTCAATTTGCGGATTATTCGAACCCTATCCGGAAGAAAAGATGTTTTCTGAAATGCTTTCATAAACTCACAAAAACATATCTCATGAAGAATTTTGTTATTGGATTAGTTTCCATGTTTATAGTTATAACTGGTTGTAATGAGCCTGATGAAGTTGATTTTTTCCGCGAAATTTCTTACAATTTCAATAATAACATTCAAGGCTGGCAGGTTATGTTCTCTGACTATCCGGTTGGCGAAGAAGAATTCTACGAATTGGAATCAGGATTTGTAAAACTACCATTACCCCTTGATACAACTCTTAATGCAGTAATGATTTCAGGCAACAACCATAGCGATGATCTGTTTTCATACATGTATGTTCCCTTAACCGGTTTGGCTCCCCATACAACTTATCAGGCAACCTTCATTGTCCATCTTGCATCAAATGTCGCTACAAACAGTGTTGGTATAGGTGGCTCTCCTGATCTTACAGTTGGCGTTGGCGCGCTGGATACGGTTCCTGCGAATATAATCGATGAGTCAAATTATTACAGGCCTAATTTCGAGGTGAGGTTACAGAGCGGTGAATCGAACAATATTATGCAGGCCGTCGGCACTTTAGGGGTTACTGACACAACAACCGTCTACACTCCTATTACCAGGAATAACCTTTCTCAACCCATGCCGGTCACATCCAACGGAGACGGAATGTTATATTTGCTTGTAGGATGGGATTCAGGTTTCGAAGGAATTACGAAGATATACATCAAGACGGTCATTGTCAGGCTCGAATTAGTTTCAAAATGATTACTATCCAGGTAATGTAATTTCAAAGGTTGTTTCAGCCTCCGGAATCGATCTTACATCAATAGATCCTTTATGGAGCTGTATTATTTGTCTCGAGATACTAAGGCCGATTCCCGAACCATTTTCCTTTGTGGTATAAGATGGCACAAAGATCGATTCGAGCGATGATCTGTCAATACCTTTTCCATTATCGGTTACCTGTATAATAAAATTATTCATGCTTTGAAAGGCGATCAGTTGAATTTTTCCATGGTCGTGATCAATTGCCTCAACCGCGTTTTTTACAAGGTTTATTAAAACCTGTTCAAGTAATCTTTCGTCCCCTTGCAAGGTAAGTTTTTCAGGAACGATCTCCTGCACAAGAATAATTCCTTTTTCATGCAATTCCTTTTGAAACAGGGTACTGACCGAATTAAACAATACTCTTAAATTTACTGTGTCTAATTTTATACACGGTATATCTGTAATACTCTTAAATCGCTCCATAAATGCAATCAGGCCTTTGCTTCTTTCTTCAATAACATCAACACTGTTGAGTGCATCATTGATTTGGTCGTCCGTAAGTTCAGCCGCCATCTTTCTTTCTGTGCCGGTTAAAAATCGTCGTTTTATGGCTGTGGTGAGTGTTGAAATAGGAGTCAGTGAATTAATAATTTCATGTCGTTGAATCCGTATCAGTTTTTTCCATGCATCCAGTTCACCGGCTTCCAGTTCTGTTTTTATATTTTGCAAGCTTAAAAGTCTGATCCACTGATCATCAAATTTGAGTATTCCAACTTTGACAGACAGCATCTTCTCACTTCCGTTTACTATAATTCTTACTGCAGAGGAATTTATCATTTTACCGGTAAGTTTTTCTTCTGATAATTCCGGAAAATTTGCAGACAGTTCTGAGATATTTTTAAGGTTTCGGATACCCAGTAATAACCTTGCTGCCTGGTTATAAATTCCAACATTGCCATTCTGATCGTAAGATATAATTCCGGTATCGATTTGTTTAACCAGTGTTTGCATGTATTGATACTGACGTTCACGTTCAAGTCTGGCAGTCTGCAATTTTGTATTAATCTTGTCGAGTTGTGCTATGATTCCCTGAAAACTTCTTTCAATCCTCTTTTTTGAAAATGATAATGTGGTATCATTTTCTTCCAGAAAAACAAGGAAGTTTGACAGATCACGCATTACCCTGTTATGGTAAGATATCAGACTCAGAGTTTGAATAACCAGAAGAAAAAACATAAAAAGTATTGTAGCAGGTCTATCCGTGTTCAGGAACAGCCATATTAAAGCAAAACAATTGAAGATAAGCAATATAACTCTGACAATGATATTTACGAAATATCTGCTTCTCATTTTTTCAGATCTTATATTCTTTCATTTTTGTATAAAGCGTAGTGCGTGAAATATCCAGTATTTTTGCTGCCTGTGTAATATTTCCCCGACATTTTTCGAGGACTTTTACAATTGCACTTTTTTCAATATCAGCAAGTTTTTCATCATGTTCTACAGAAGGGTCACTGAACCTGGGCCGAAGGTCAAGGTCGGATGGTTTAATAAGTGCATTTTCCGTTAAAATTACCGCTTTCTCAATTGTATGTTTTAATTCCCTTATATTACCTGACCAATAATAGTTTATTAGCGAATCATATGCCGAGTCTGAAAATTTCATTTGCGGTTTTTCATATTTTAATGAGAACTGTTTCAGGTAAAATTCGGAAAGGCCCGGTATATCCTCTCTTCTTTCACGAAGAGGAGGAAGTTCAATTTGAATTGTATTGATCCGGAACAGCAGATCTTCTCTGAATAAACCCTGCCTTAACAATAACTGAGGGTCTTTATTTGTCGCTGAAATCAGTCTGAAATCGACAGCGATTGGTCGACTTGATCCAATCCGGGTGATTTGAAGATTTTGTAATACACCAAGGAGTTTACTTTGCGATGCCAACGAGAGATTCGCTATTTCATCCATAAAAAGCGTACCCCCTGAAGCAGTTTCAAATCGGCCCACCCTGTCCTCCCTTGCATCTGTAAATGATCCTTTGATATGTCCGAACATTTCACTTTCAAAAAGGCTTTCACTTAATGAACCCATATCTACAGCAAGGAATATTTCA
>DATAEX010000459.1:0-9520 GCA_036257765.1 Bacteroidales bacterium | reverse complement strand
CAGTTCAATGCCATACCATTCAGAAAATGTCGGAGAGTCTTTCCTGAGGTCCACCGCAACATCATAAATGGTTCCTTCAATGACTCTGACCAGTTTGGTCTGTGCAAACGGAAGCAGCTGATAATGGAGTCCTCTGATTATTCCAAACGATGAAAGCGACTGGTTATCCTGAACAAAAGTGATGTCTATGCCAGACTTTTTGAAACGCTGTTTATTATAACTTTCATAGAAATATCCTCTTGAATCCTCAAATACATCTGGTTTTATCAATACAAGCCCGTTAAAACCGGTTTTAATTAGTTCCATGCACGATCCTCGATTTCAAAATTATAAGTCTTTTCGTCAGCAATCTTCAATAAATAAATGCCATATTGGTTTTTCTTAAGCGGCTGGGCCAGAGCCAGTAGTTGATCACGGTTTATATAGCCCTGTTTAAATGCAATTTCCTCTATGCAGGCAACCTTTAGTCCCTGCCTCTCTTCAATAGTCTGTATATAAACCGAAGCCTGCAACAGCGTTTCATGAGTCCCCGTATCAAGCCAGGCCATCCCCCGGCCCATGATTTTTATTGTCAGACGGTTTTCGTCCAGATACAGTCGGTTTAAATCCGTTATTTCCAGTTCACCTCTGGCTGAAGGTTTAAGGGATTTTGCTTTGTCAACCACATCGTTGCCGTAAAAATAAAGTCCTGTCACTGCATAGTTTGATTTAGGTTTCAGTGGCTTTTCTTCTAGGCTCAGAACTTTTCCGTTCTGATTAAATTCAACTACACCGTATCGTTCAGGATCATTTACATAATAACCGAAAACAGCTGCCCCTTCCTGAAGTAAAGACGTTTTCTTGAGAATTCCGCCGAATCCATGACCGTAGAAAATGTTATCTCCCAGAATCATACAAACAGTTTCAGAACCAATAAATTTTTCTCCGATTATGAAAGCCTGAGCAAGTCCTTCCGGTGCAGGCTGAATTTCATAGGCGAGATTAATACCAAGTTGATTTCCATTCCCCAGTAAATCCTGATAAAGGTGTATATCTTTAGGGGTTGAAATAATCAGAATTTCCCTGATACCCGCCAGCATAAGAACCGAGAGAGGATAATATATCATCGGCTTATCATATACCGGCAAGATTTGTTTGGAAATGCTTTTGGTAATAGGATATAAACGTGTGCCTGAACCTCCGGCAAGTATGATTCCCTTCATGATTTGAAATTGTTATGGGTTTATAATTTCAGCAGTTTCCTGAAATATTCAACTGTTAATTCGAGGCCTTCGTCCAGTGTACGTTTCGGATGCCAGTCATCCAGAGTCTTCATGGCAAGGTTTATATCAGGTTTTCTGATCAACGGATCGTCTTCCCTTGAATTCTTAAATATTATTTTAGATTTTGAGCCGGTTATTGTAATTATTTTTTCCGCGAGCTGGTTTATTGCTATTTCATCAGGGGAACCAAGATTCACCGGTCCAGTAAAATCATCAGGCGTTTTCATAAGTCTTATCAGTCCTTCAACGAGGTCATCAACATATTGAAAACTTCTTGTCTGCTTACCGCTGCCATAAATTTCAATTTCCCGGTTGGTGAGAGCGCGCACAATAAAATTTGAAACAACCCGGCCGTCGTTTGCATTCATACGCGGGCCATAAGTATTGAAAATTCTGGCTATTTTAACTCTCACTTTATTTTGATAATGATAATCCATGAATAGTGTTTCAGCGCAACGTTTTCCTTCATCGTAATTTGCTCTGCGCCCAATAGGGTTTACATTTCCCCAATAATTTTCAGTCTGGGGATGAACCTGTGGATCACCATAGATTTCGCTGGTAGATGCCTGCAGGACCTTTGCTTTTATCCTTTTAGCGAGTCCAAGCATATTAATTGCACCCATTACGGATGTTTTCACAGTTTTAATTGGATTAAACTGATAATGGACCGGTGAAGCCGGGCAGGCAAGATTATATATTTCATCCACTTCACAGTAATAAGGCATTATAACATCGTGCCTTACCAATTCAAAAAAAGGATTATTGAAAAGGTGTACTATATTGGCTTTGCTCCCGTTGAAGTAATTATCCACACAGATAACTTCGTTGTTATCATTAAGCAGACGCTCACAAAGATGTGAACCGATGAATCCCGCTCCGCCGGTAACCAATATCCTTTTCATGCGTTTCCAGCGTTTGGACGCCCTATGCCATAATATTCAAACCCATTTTCTTTAACTTCATCAGGGTCATAAATGTTCCTGCCATCGAAGATTACTTTATCCTTCATGATTCGTGCTAAAAGATTAAAGTTGGGAACTCTGAATTCCGACCATTCGGTTGCAAGTATCATAGCATTGGCATCTATGAGCACATCGTAAAGATCGTGTCCATACTGAATGGTATCTCCAAGTACTTTTTTAGCTTCATTCATCGCCACAGGATCATAGGCTTTGACTATTGCACCTGCGGCGGTTAACTGTTCAATTAATTTAATAGCGGGCGATTCCCTTACATCGTCAGTATTTGGTTTGAAAGAGAGTCCCCATATTCCGAATGTGTGATTTTTAATCTGGTTGTTAAAGCGTTGGTTTATTTTTCTGAAAAGGACCTGCTTTTGCCTGTTGTTTACATTCTCGACGGCTTTCACCAGATCAAGTGAATAACCTGTATCTTCAGCAGTTTTAATAAGTGCTTTTACGTCTTTGGGGAAACATGAACCACCAAAACCAATTCCTGCGTAAATGAATTTGTTGCCAATGCGTGGATCGCTTCCGATCCCTTTCCTGACGAAATTTATATCTGCTCCGACAAGTTCACAAAGATTGGCAAGATCATTCATAAAACTGATTTTTGTGGCTAGCATGCAATTTGCGGCATACTTTGTTAATTCAGCAGAAGCAATATCCATAGTTATTACCGGATGTCCATTCAGTATAAAAGGATGGTAGAGTCTGTTTAGGATCTTAGTGGCACGCTGTGATTCGATACCCAATATGATCCGGTCAGGTTTGAGAAAATCCTCAAGTGCCGCGCCTTCCTTTAGAAATTCCGGGTTTGAGGCTACATCAAATTCTATACTGACTCCTCTGGAGGTAAGTTCCTTTTGTACAGTTTCCTTTACTTTTTTTGAAGTGCCTATAGGAACAGTGCTTTTGGTAACAATTACAAGATACGAATTCATGTATTTCCCGATTTCCCTTGCAGCATTAATCACATAACTCAGATCTGCACTTCCATCCTCTCCGGGAGGAGTTCCTACGGCAATGAAAACCGCTTCAACATCCTTCAGGTTGTTTTCAATTCTTGTATCAAAAGTCAGCCTTTTTTTCTCGATGTTTCGGATCACCATTGGTTCCAGTCCGGGTTCGAAAATCGGAATAATTCCTTTATTAAGGTTATCAATTTTTTCTTTGTTTATATCGATACAAACCACATCAATACCCGTCTCAGCAAAACATGTTCCTGTAACGAGCCCAACATAGCCGGTGCCAATAATAAGTGTCTTCATATTTTCAATTTAAGTGCAGAATAATTAATGAATTAAGTGTTAAAAGTAGTGTTTTATGCGATGAAGATAATGCATTTATTTTTTTTCTTAACTTTAGTTTTTTACATGGGAAAATTATACTTTTGCTGCTCGTTTTAAACAACATAATGTCTAATTTATTAATTTTTAATTTATTAATTAATGGTTGAGAATCTCGAAAATAATCTGGACTCACAGTCCGCGGAGCAGGCGGAACAGCAGGTTCAGAGTGCTGAGAAATCAGTAGAATCATCGGAATCTGTTGAACCCAAAACAGAAAAGAAGACAAAATCCGATATAGTAGCCGAAACAGTTGCAGTTGACACTCTTGTTGAATCCGACCCGGGATTTGACTGGGAGAAATACCAGGAGGGTGATTATCAGTCCGAATTCAAGAAATCGGATCTGGAAAAAATGTACAATGATACACTGAGCGCAATTAAGGTCAATGAAGTAGTTGAAGGATCAGTTATTTCAATGAACAAGCGCGAAGTAGTTGTCAATATCGGGTATAAGTCGGAAGGCGTTGTCAGCCTTAACGAATTCAGATATAATCCTGATCTTAAAAATGGTGATAAAGTAGAAGTTTATATTGAAAGCCAGGAAGATAAAAAAGGCCAGCTGGTTCTTTCACATAAGAAAGCCCGCGCTCTTAAATCCTGGGATCGGGTAAATGAATCTCTCGAAAAAGATGAAGTTATAAAGGGTTACATTAAATGCCGTACCAAGGGAGGCATGATCGTGGACGTATTTGGAATAGAAGCGTTCCTTCCTGGTTCACAGATTGATGTTAAACCAATTCGTGATTACGATATCTACGTTGGGAAAACAATGGAATTCAAAGTTGTCAAAATCAACCATGAATTCAAGAATGTCGTTGTTTCACACAAGGCTCTTATCGAAGCTGAACTGGAACAACAGAAGAAAGAAATTATTGCCAAACTTGAAAAAGGTCAGATCCTTGAAGGTACTGTTAAGAATATCACTTCGTACGGTGTATTTATCGATCTGGGCGGTGTTGACGGACTCATCCACATTACCGACCTTTCATGGGGACGCATTAACCATCCCGAAGAAATCGTACAGCTCGATCAGAAATTACAGGTTGTTATTCTTGACTTCGATGATGAAAAGAAAAGGATAGCACTTGGCCTTAAACAGCTTACTCCCCATCCATGGGATTCACTTGATGCCAATCTCAAAGTGGGTGATAAAGTTAAAGGCCGTGTAGTTGTGATGGCTGATTATGGTGCTTTTATTGAAATAGCACCGGGAGTTGAGGGGCTTATACATGTTTCTGAAATGTCATGGTCACAGCATCTTCGCAGTGCTCAGGAATTCCTTAAAGTAGGAGACGAAGTGGAAGCTGTAATTCTTACTCTCGACCGTGATGAACGCAAGATGTCATTGGGCATGAAACAGCTCAAGACTGATCCATGGGAAAACATTGAAGAAAAATATCCTGTCGGCAGCCGACATACATCAAAAGTTCGTAATTTTACAAACTTCGGTGTTTTTGTAGAAATTGAAGAAGGTGTTGATGGACTGATCCATATTTCAGACCTTTCATGGACCAGAAAAATCAAGCATCCGGCTGAATTTACAAGCATTGGAGAAAATATTGAGGTTGTTGTACTTGAAATAGATAAGGAAAACAGAAGGCTCAGTTTAGGACACAAACAACTCGAAGAAAATCCGTGGGATGTGTTCGAAACCGTATTTACTGTTGATTCCGTTCACGAGGGTACAATCATTGAAATGACTGACAAGGGTGCTGTTGTTGCACTTCCTTATGGTGTTGAAGGTTTTGTTACTCCCAAACATCTTATTAAGGAAGATGGAAAACCGGCTAAACTAGATGAGAAGCTTCCCTTTAAAGTGATTGAGTTTTCAAAGGGATCGAAGAAGATTATTGTTTCTCACAGCAGGATTCACGAAGATGCAAAAAGAGCTTCCTCTGAAGCTGAAAGAAAATCTTCTTCCGAAGCTACTTCCAAGGCAACTAAGAAGTTAAAGACCAGTATGGAGAAAACCACGCTTGGTGATATAACTGATTTAGCTGCCATAAAAAACGAGATGGAGAAAAAGGAGTCCAGGAAGAAGAAATCGGAGAAGAAGGCTAGTGAAAAGGAAGACCAGGCTGAAAACGAATAAAAAATAATATAATATTTTCATCATGGAATTCAAAATCGAAAAGCTCCCGAATTATACGTTAATTCAGGTATTAGAGGAGAAACTTGATACCCATATCGCACCAACGCTGAAATCTGAACTCGTGTTGGTATCCGGGAACGGTGAGAAGAATATAATACTTGATCTTAGTAAATGCCGTTACTGCGACTCTTCGGGACTCAGCGCGATTTTGGTTGCTAACAGGTTATGCAAGAATGCCAACGGCACTTTTGTTCTCACAGGCCTGAATGATGCTGTTGAACGACTGATTACCATATCTCAGCTCGACACGGTGCTTAATATCGCCGGATCAGTTGATGAAGGCGTAAAGCTTTTTGCAGAGACTGCAAGTTAGTTTTACCGATGTCGTTCTCGGTAACAATTCTGGGAAGCAATTCAGCTATTCCTACTCCTGAAAGATTTCCAACCGCTCAGGTACTCAATGTACATGAGCGGTTTTTTTTATTAGATTGCGGCGAAGGCACACAAATCCGATTAAGGCAATTCGGGATCAATATTTCAAGAATCAATCATGTTTTCATCAGTCATTTGCATGGGGACCATGTGTTCGGCCTGTTCGGCCTGATTTCTACCTTTACACTGCTTGGCAGAAAAAATGACCTTCATATTCACGCTCACTCTGATTTTGAAGTTTCACTTGAACATTATAAGAAGTACTTTGGCACGGGTTTGTGTTATAACATTGTGTTTCATCCATTCGTAGCTGCCAGGAAAGGAGAGATCTATGAAGACAGGCATCTCAGCGTTGAAATAATCCCCTTGAGGCACAGTGTTCCTGTTGTCGGATTTATTTTCAGGGAAAAAGCAAAATTGCTGAATATTAAGAAAGAAGCAATTCAAAAGTATTCCCTGGGCATAAAAGATATCAGGAGAATTAAAGAAGGAATGGACTATACAAATGAGGCAGGCGAGGTTATTCCCAATTCGCACCTCACTCTGCCTCCACTGAAACCGCGTTCATATGCTTTCTGCACAGACACTTTAATATTCTCAAAACTAACTTCTTTACTCAGGGATATCGATTTATTATATTTTGAGTCAACGTTTATTGACATAGATAAGAAGCTTGCCCGCCTTACCGGCCATTCAACTGCTGCGCAGGCAGCCAGGCTTGCAAAAGAAACAAATGTGGGAAAGCTTATTATAGGTCATTTTTCCACCCGGTATAAAGACACTGTAGTATTTGAAGAAGAGGCACGCAAAATATTTGCTGAAACGTATGCTGTAAAAGACGGTGAAAAATATGAGATACCGCAGGTTCGCGTTGAATTGCCAGCTTAAAATAGTATATTTGCAAATTATTTTTTGAAATGCTTTCCCTCGTGGAAGAAAAAATCATTATCCTCGATTTTGGTTCTCAATATACCCAGCTTATAGCCCGCAGGGTAAGAGAGCTTAATGTATATTGTGAAATTTGGCCTTTTAACAGTGCTAATAAGATCGACAGCAACGTGAAAGGAGTGATACTTTCCGGAAGTCCGTCTTCGATACGCGATAAAAATGCACCGATTCCCGATCTTAGCTCAATAAAAGGCCGGATTCCTGTTTTGGGTATCTGCTATGGAGCTCAGTACTTATCGCATTGTTTTGGAGGGGAAGTTTCACCATCAAATAGCAGGGAATACGGAAGGGCAAATCTGAACGTTATTCACACGGAAAGCCGTCTCTTCCGGGGCATTAAAAGCAATTCTCAGGTTTGGATGTCTCACGGTGATACTATCGTTAGCCTTCCCAAGGGATATAAAATTACCGGGAACACAAACGATGTGGCAATCGGGGCTTTTGAAATAAACGGCGAAGATACATTCGGTATCCAGTTTCACCCTGAAGTATACCATACAACCGAAGGTCTGAACGTTCTGAAGAACTTCGTCGTGAATATATGCGGATGCAGTCAGAATTGGACACCTGAATCGTTCATTACCGAAACCGTGCGCAGTTTACGTGAATTATTAAATGATGATAAGGTAGTTTTAGGATTGTCGGGTGGCGTTGACTCATCGGTAGCGGCTATGTTGCTTCATAAGGCAATTGGAAGTAATCTTACATGCATCTTTGTAGACAATGGCCTTTTACGTAAGAATGAGTTTGAAAGGGTGCTGAATTCATACCAACACATGGGATTGAATGTAAAAGGGATTGATGCTAAAATTCTATTTCTTGAAGATCTAAGGGGTTTGTTTGATCCAGAGTTAAAAAGAAAAAGTATTGGCAGAAATTTTATCGGGGTGTTTGACCACGAAGCGCATAAAATACAGAATGTAAAATGGCTGGCCCAGGGAACAATTTATCCAGATGTTATCGAATCGGTTTCTGTTAATGGTCCTTCAGCCACAATCAAATCACATCATAACGTAGGAGGCTTGCCCGCTAAAATGAAGCTTAAAGTGGTTGAGCCCCTTAAATTGTTATTTAAAGACGAAGTAAGAAAAGTAGGCCGATCATTAAATATTGATCCGCTGATTCTGAACAGGCATCCTTTCCCTGGACCAGGTCTTGCAATCAGGATCATCAGTGATGTCACACCGGAAAAGGTCAGTATTTTACAGGAAGTTGATGATATTTTTATTCAGGGACTTAAAGAATATGGATTATATGATAGTGTTTGGCAGGCAGCTGCAATACTTCTGCCTGTTCAATCGGTCGGAGTAATGGGGGATGAACGAACTTATGAAAACGTTGTTGCTTTAAGAGCAGTAACATCTACGGACGGAATGACAGCCGACTGGGCTCAACTGCCTTATGAATTTCTTGGTTATATATCAAACCGGATAATCAATAAAGTTAAAGGCGTCAACCGCGTAGTATATGATATCAGCTCAAAGCCACCTGCAACTATAGAATGGGAATAAACGTATGAATATTGTAACTTTGTTCGTGGTAATAAGATTTCGACTATGAGATTTGTAAAACTATCCGGGATATCGGTGATGCTTTTGCTGGTTTCTGTCAGCATGCATTCTCAAATGTTCAGCGAAGAGGCCTTCAAATTCGGTAAGGTGCTGGAATGGATTGATAAGTATTATGTAGACTCTGTAAATCAGAATAAGCTTGTTGAACATGCTATCACTGAACTTTTGAAAGATCTGGACCCTCATTCTTCTTATCTTACAAAAGAAGAAGTAGCTCAGTTGAATGAGCCACTGCAGGGGAATTTTGAAGGAATAGGCATATCATTCAATATCCTGAATGACACGGTTTATGTTATTTCACCCATCGCGGGAGGACCATCCGACAAGGTTGGCATATTGAGCGGAGATCGCATTATCAGAGTAGATGGCAAAAACGTTGCCGGAATCGGAGTACAGTCAAGCGATGTTTTTGCAATGCTCAAAGGCAAAAAGGGCTCAAAAGTAAATCTCTCATTACTTCGAAGAGGATACTCCGAACTTATAGAGGTGGATGTTATAAGAGATAAAATCCCTATTTACAGTATCGATGCAAGCTATAAGATTTCTGATGATATAGGTTATATAAAGGTTAACCGTTTTTCTATGACCACGATCGACGAATTTATCAGCGCTGTTGATAAACTTCGTGAAGAAAATGTTAAGGATCTTATTATAGATCTTACCGGAAACGGTGGTGGTTATCTCGACGTAGCAATTAAAATGGCTGATCAGTTCCTCGATGGTGGAAAACTAATCGTTTATACTGAAGGTATTAATAATCCCAAGAAAGAATACTTTGCAACCCGCGAAGGCATTTTTCAAAAGGGTCACCTTGTAATTCTTATTGATGAAGGGTCAGCCTCAGCAAGCGAGATTCTTGCAGGTGCGGTGCAGGATTGGGACCGTGGTATCATAGTTGGTCGTAG
>DATAEX010000456.1:0-1528 GCA_036257765.1 Bacteroidales bacterium | reverse complement strand
ATAGACAATCTGAGGCTTGATCAGTGGCGCGTTCTCTACCCGATAATTAATGAATATTATACTCCCGCCGACGATTCATCTTTCTGTTCCATTCTTCCTACAGCAACACAGTATGCAAGGAATTCAATGTTTGCAGGACTTATGCCAAGAGAGATTGCTTCGATGAATCCTGCACTTTGGCTTAATGATGATGAGGAAGGGGGTAAAAATCTCAATGAGGAGGAGCTTCTGCAAAAGCAGTTGAACCGTCTGGGCAAAAAGTATAAAATATATTACGAAAAGATCATTCATACCAAGACCGGTAAGAAACTTGTTGACAATTTCTCGAACCTGCTTAATTACGATCTGGTCATTATCGTTTACAATTTCATCGATTTACTTTCCCACGCCAATACTGAACTTGAAATGATCCGGGAACTGGCAGGCAGTGATTCAGCATACAGATCTTTAATTCTTTCCTGGTTTCAGCATTCTCAGCTTCTCGATATCATCAGACTTTTGGCTGAAAACAGGATAAATGTGGTATTTACAACAGATCATGGTTCCATAAGAGTTAATAATCCGATTAAAGTGATCGGTGATAAAAAAACCTCAGTAAATCTCAGATATAAAATGGGGAAAAACCTCAATTACAATCCCCGCGAAGTATTTGAAATCCGCGATCCTTTTTCAGCTCACCTTCCTAAAGCCGATGTCAGTTCTTCTTACATCTTTGCAATGAATTCTGATTTTCTCGCTTACCCTAATAATTATAATTATTATGTAGGTTATTATCGAAACACTTTTCAACATGGCGGTATTTCAATGGAAGAGATGATTGTTCCCCTCGTGACCATGATTCCAAGGTAAATTTCCTGTAACATGTACAATATCGAAATCAATTCAATAAAAGAACTCGACAGCGCTGCCCGAAGATTTATAGATGTAACATCAGGAAACAGGAAATTTGCGTTTTACGGACCCATGGGTTCCGGAAAAACTACATTTATCAAAGCCATTTGCAGAAAACTTGGAGCAACCGGACTGGTAACAAGTCCGACTTTTTCACTGGTTAATGAATATCCCACTGAATCAGGTGAGGTTATATATCATTTCGACCTTTACAGAATTAACAGCCTGGGCGAATTATATGATCTGGGATATGAAGAGTATTTTTACAGCGATAATTATGTTTTTATTGAATGGGCAGAAAAGGCCGAGTCATTATTGCCTGATCCCGTTATAAAAGTCAGCATGCAGGAAATTAATCAGGATAAGCGCCTGGTTACAATTGCATTACTATAATTTTTGAAGTTTACCTGTTTTTGTACTACCTTAGTTTGTTTGTATTCTAAATAGGAATTGTTATGGTTGATCCAAGGCCTGAACCGGCAAGTAATCCATTATTATACGGAGGGTTTTTACCCCAGGAAGAAATGGTTGCTATGGGAAAGAAATTCAAGAAGCTTACTATTGGAATTCCACGTGAAAAACAACAGATTGAACAAAGAGTCTCCCTTACTCCTGAAGCTGTTGAGGTACTTGTTAA
>DATAEX010000428.1:0-4830 GCA_036257765.1 Bacteroidales bacterium | reverse complement strand
CACCACTCGCCGGAACCATGGTTCGTGAGATCCCTGATGTTGAAAGTGCCATAAGGGTTGCCCGCTTCGGCGCATGGCTTCTGCGAAATGACACTATTCGTTATAACGAGGATAATCTTATATTTTCGGATGCGGCTTTTTTCAAGGTTTTTTCTTTCCCTCTTATTAAAGGCTCAGCCGATGAAGTATTGGTAAATCCTAATAGTGTTGTTTTATGTGAAAAAGCTGCACAAAGATATTTTCCGGGCACTGATCCGGTTGGGCGCAGACTAAGGGTTGAAAACGATTCGACTTATTATACTGTTACAGGCATCATGAAGGATGTTCCTGAAAATTCACACTTGCAATTTGATATGGTGGGGGCCATATCAACATATGATAAGATGCTTCATAACGACAGGTGGGTCGTTAATTACCTGTATACCTATTTTTTATTAAGTGAAGTTGGAACGATTGACAATGTAAATAACGGGCTAAATAAAATAGTTGATAATTATGTGGTTCCCGATTATCAGGAATTGCTCGGCCTTGAAAGCAAAGAATCTTTTACTCAAAATAACTATTACCAGTTTGTTTCACAACCTCTCACAGATATCCATTTTGATTCGTCAATAGCGGGCAATTCCGCACCTGTCGGAAAGTATTTCTATCTCTATCTATTTATAGTTTTGGCGCTGGTTATACTGGTACTTTCCTGTATGAACTTTATTAACATGGTTACGGCGCATTCGGTACATCGCGCCAGAGAAGTCGGGATTCGTAAAATATCAGGTTCAGACCGCCCTTCTCTTATAAATCAGTTTCTGCTGGAATCATCCCTGATGGCTTTTCTCGCGATGGCTCTGGCACTTTTTCTGACAGAAATTGCATTGCCCTCATTCAGCCGGTTTATCGGATTGCATTTAAGCCTTCATCAATTATTGAATTCAGAGGGCATTATCCTTCTTGTTGTTCTTGTCCTTGCAATAGGGATCATCTCAGGCCTCTATCCGGCCAGGTATTTATCATCCTATAATCCACAATCGGTATTAAGAAATCAATTCAGCGATCATCCCGATAAAGGGCATTTCAGAACAGGCCTTACTGTCCTCCAGTTGTTCCTTGCTATAGGCGTTCTTACAATGACCCTGATTGTACAGTACCAATTCAGATTTCTTGTAAATAAAAACCGTGGATATGACACGGAAAACCTCCTTGTAATCAGACGCCCGGATGCACTGACGAATAAACTGGATGATTTTAAGGACCGTGTAGTTAAATTTCCGGGAGTACTATCAGTAACCAATGCCACCACTCCTCTTGGCGGTGGATTCCTGAGATTCCCTTTTCATCCCGAAGGCAAACCGGCTACAACAAGCTATTCCGCTCCTACCTTATATGTCAGTTACCATTTCGATTCCACATACCGACTTAAAATGGCCACGGGAAGGTTCTTTAGCAAAAGTTCAAATGATTCCCTGTCATGTGTCATAAATGAGACCGCTGTTAAAGCTATGGGGATTGAAGATCCGATTGGAAAAACTTTAGTTCAGCTTTCTGACAAGCCTGGTAAAACCACAAAACATAGAATTATTGGCATCGTCAGGGATTTTAATTTCGAAACACTTGAAAATCCTATCAGACCGCTGGTTATCTTATTCCTGCCCGGAAACTATGAAGGATATATGACACTCAGGCTTTCGGGAGAAAACCAGGAAAATACAATTCAAAGTATCCAGAGTCTTTGGGAACAATACACGGATGCATATCCTTTTGTGCACTATTTTCTTGATGAAGACAGGCAGGATTATTATAAACCGGTACAAACAACAGCCAGGATTTTTATTCTTCTTTCATTTGTAACCACCTTAATGGCGTGCCTCAGTCTGTTTGCACTGGTTGCTTTCTATTATAACCGGAAACAGAGGGAAATCGGAATTCTTAAAGCAATGGGTGCAAGCGAGCTCAACATAATATTTCGAAGAACCGTTGAAATCATCGTTCTTGTTTTAATGGCTTCCATTGCCGCCTGGATCAGTGCCTATTTCCTTGCAAATTACTGGCTCAAAGACTATGCAAATCATATTAACCTGAATGTCCTGTTCTTTTTTGGTGCAACATTTTTAATAACTGTTCTTTCACTTGCAGCAGTTTACTATCATACATTCCTTGCTGCCCATGCCAACCCTGGAACATTATTGAAATACGAGTGATTTAAGTGATGTACACTGCGTTTTGCAAGACTGCAAGACTGCACGACTATAAATACTTGCTCCAGTAATACTGCCTGGGATCTGAATCGTGAAATCCGAGGCTATTATAAAGATATTTTGCATTATCATTATCTGCCCTGACTTCCAGAGTTACCTTGGAACATCCCATATCAGATGCTCTTTTGATCACTTCATTGATCATTAATCTGCCAATCCCGTTATTTCGCCTGGATCTGGTAACAATTACATCATGAATGTTAATGAAAGGCTTCACTGTGAAGGTGGCAAAGTTTACAAACGAATTTATAAGACCAATAAACTGATCCTCTGAAACAGCAAAAAGAATCAATTTGGAAGGATGGTTTTTTAAACCTTCGATGAGTAAATGTTCCTGTTTCTCTGTGTAGGGTTCTCCCCCGCCCATTTTGTCGGTAATGTATTCGTTCATTAGATTTACCAAAGCCTCGCAATGCGTAGGATTTTCAAAATCGCAGGGGATTACTTGAATGGACATGTTAATATGGTTTGAAGTTTGAGGTTTGAAGTTTGATGTTTGAGGTTTGAGGTTTTAGGTTTGAGGTTTTAGGTTTGAGGTTTAAGTCATGACTGCCTGACTGCCTGACTGCCTGACTGCACGACTGAACGACTGAACGACTCCCTGGCTGCACGACTACGTTACGAAAGTAGTGATTTTTGAAGTATGTGAAGCGAGATGTTATTTACGTGGATAATTATATCTTTGTCACCTCATGCGAAGGGAAACCCAGATGGATAAAATCCGGAATTTTAGTATAATAGCACATATTGATCATGGCAAAAGCACTCTTGCCGACCGTTTGATTCAATTAACCCATACCTTGTCCGACAGGGAATTCCAGGATCAGGTACTCGATAACATGGATCTGGAGCGTGAACGTGGCATCACCATCAAGAGCCACGCCATCCAAATGGAATATGAATTTGAAGGATCAAATTACATTCTGAATCTGATTGACACTCCGGGACATGTTGATTTTTCTTATGAAGTTTCGAGAGCTATAGCGGCATGCGAAGGCGCATTGCTTGTAGTTGATGCTACACAGGGAATTCAGGCACAAACGATAAGTAATCTTTACCAGGCAGTTGATCACGGGTTGGAGATTATACCGGTACTTAATAAAATGGATATGCCAAGTGCCATGCCTGAAGAAGTAAAGGATCAGATTGTCGATCTGATCGGTTGCAAGCGCGAAGAAATTATCGAGGTCAGCGCGAAAACAGGAATGGGCGTGGAAGTAATTCTTGAGCGTATCATCAGACAAATACCTCCTCCCAAGGGTGATCCCGAAGCTCCCCTGCAGGCGCTGATATTTGATTCGGTTTTCAATTCGTTCCGCGGCATTTTTGTTTATTTCAAAGTGATCAACGGAACTGTTAAGACGCATGATCACGTTAAGTTCGTAAATCTTGGAAAAGACTATGAAGCTGATGAGATCGGGGTTCTCAAACTGAAATATGAGCCACGTCCATCCTTGAGTGCAGGAAATGTAGGATATATTATTTCAGGGATAAAGTCGGCCAGGGATGTTAAGGTTGGCGATACTATTACCCATTATGACAGGCCATGCAACAAGGCCATAGAAGGATTTGTTGAAGTAAAACCAATGGTATTTGCAGGAATTTATCCCATAGATGCTGACGACTATGAAGAATTAAGAGCTTCGCTTGAAAAACTTCAACTTAATGATGCATCCTTGTCTTTTGTACCCGAATCTTCGGCAGCGCTGGGATTTGGATTTAGATGCGGATTCCTTGGATTGCTGCATATGGAAATCGTTCAGGAACGCCTTGACCGGGAATTCAACATGGATGTTATTAATACGGTTCCTAACGTGTCGTACAGAGTAATTTCGAATAAGGGCGATACTATTGATGTGCACAATCCTTCAGGATTGCCTGATCCAACCTATATCGATTTTATAGAAGAGCCTTATATTGATGCGGAAATTATCTGTCAGGCCGAGTATGTGGGGCCGGTAATGAAGCTTTGCATAGATAAAAGAGGGACATTGAAAAATCAGGTCTATCTTACTACTAACCGCATCGAACTTTCCTTTGAAATGCCTCTTGCTGAAATTGTATTTGATTTTTATGATAAACTTAAAAGCATTTCGAAGGGATACGCATCGTTTGATTACCATTATACCGATTATAAACCGGCTAACCTTGTAAGACTGGATATTCTGCTTAACGGAGATCTGGTTGACGCCTTGTCATCGCTCATACACCGGGATAATGCCTATGCATTCGGCAGAAAAATCTGCGAAAAGCTAAAGGAACTTATTCCGAGGCAACAATTTGAAATAGCCATCCAGGCGGCCATCGGGGCTAAGATCATTGCCCGTGAAACAGTAAAAGCGGTTCGTAAAGATGTAACGGCTAAATGTTACGGAGGTGATATTACCAGAAAACGTAAACTGCTTGAGAAGCAGAAAAAGGGTAAAGAACGGATGAGGCAGATCGGAAATGTTGAAGTTCCGCAGTCCGCCTTCCTTGCCGTTTTAAAACTTGATTGATTCTTCCTGTGCCAAAAGAAAGCTTTCAAGATGTTCCAGTGCAACCTGGACTTCATATGCTTCAACATCTTCGGTAACTTCAG
>DATAEX010000498.1:0-12028 GCA_036257765.1 Bacteroidales bacterium | reverse complement strand
ATTTCGCATATTTATTGAAAACATGCCTGCTGAAAGTTGCCTCGTATATTGCGAAGAAGATGATTCACTCAGAAAACTGGCTGAAACTCTGAATTCCAAAGTTAAGAAAGAACCTTACCGGACACCGAATTATTCAATTGTCAACGGATCATTTTGTGTAACCTACGACGGAACAGCATGCATGATGAGCATTTTTGGCCGCCATAATATGCAGAACCTTGAGGGTGCCCGCCATATCTGTAGTCATCTTGGAATTACCGATAAGCACTTTTTTGATGCCATTTCCGGTTTCAGTGGAGCAGGGAAACGACTGCAATTACTCGCAGAGAACCACAATAAAGCTGTGTTCCTTGATTTTGCCCATTCACCTTCAAAGGTTGAAGCTACTGTCAATGCTGCAAAAGAACAATTTCCCGGCAGGAAATTACTGGCATGCCTGGAACTCCATACTTATAGCAGTCTGAATAAAAGTTTTCTTGTACACTATGCAGGTACAATGGAGCAGGCTGACGATGCCATCGTTTTTTATAACCCGGAAACCATTAAGCATAAACGGCTTCCTATGCTTACAAAAGACGATGTGAGCGATGCATTTAAAAAGAAGGATCTGAAGGTATTCAATACCAAAGAAGAACTTGAAACATACCTTTTATCAAGGAAACCTCAGGATGTAGTATATCTGCTTATGAGTTCAGGCAATTTCAGCGGAATTGATTTTAAACAATTTGCCCTGGAATTGTTGGGATGAGTTCACAACTCCGAACCTAATGACACAATAAACGGCCAGAACAAAACAATAAACAGAAGCACAGACAACACCGTGTCGGTTATAATCAGAACAGGCCGGTTGAGATACCTGGTGAGAAAAAAGGCTGTCACTCTCATCACAAGCTGGGCCAGGAAAAACATAAAAATGCGGAGACCGTAAGGATTGTAAGCACGTGCCTGTTCAAAATTTAATCGCACAATGGCTGAAAAACTGCGTGAAAGGCCAGTGCTGAAGGAATGTTTGCCTGTGAGCAATTCGGAACCTGAAGGAACAGGATGTGTTTTTTCCCCGCCAAAAACCAGTGAATAAGCAATCACGGCAAGGATGATCCCTGCGAATAGAAGATTAATTAAAAGGTAGCTGTCATTCGATATCCTGCTCTTCTTCACCTTCCAGTGCTTTGAGCGAATCGGTCATCTCATCCATTATTACCGATCTTGGTGCTGAAGCAGTATCATTTTCCAGATCGCGCAGTACATCTTCGGCATCCCTGCCTATTTCCTCAAGTGCCTCATGAGGGAATTCGCCTTCTCTCATTAATTCTTTGATTACTTTAGCACCTCCCCGCGAAAGGGTAAAGCCCCATAGTGAAGCAAATGTGAGTCCCACAATGGAACAAACCAGGGCGGCAATAATAAGTGTTTTGGGCCCTGCCCCCCTGTTTGCCTGCGACAATGCAACCAGGCTGAGCACTATTCCAATGATCCCAAACAGAATGCCAATGTAAAATGTGCAGGGGAAAATCCCCATCGGTATGGCGAGAATTCCAAGGACAAGTCCCGCAATTCCCAAACCCTGTCCGGCTGCGCTTTTTGGTTCTTCCATGGTGGTAATGTATTTATCAAATATAATAATTTTTTGTCTTTTGGTCTTCTGTTCTTCTAGTCTGCTGGTCTTCTGGTCTGCTGGTCTTCTGGACTTAGGAGACTTAGGAGACTTGGTAGACTTTTACTTAATTATGCAATGTCTCCAGTAGCACTTCCAGGATCTTCCTGGCTGCAACCGATACTGAGGTGCCTGGCCCGAATATACCAACTACACCTGATTTGTAAAGAAAATCATAATCCTGTGCCGGTATTACTCCGCCCACAATAACCATAATATCCTCCCGGCCAAGTTTATGAAGTTCCTCTATAACCTGCGGAACAAGCGTTTTATGACCGCCTGCCAGACTTGAAACGCCAAGTACATGAACATCATTCTCAACAGCCTGACGTGCCGCTTCTGCCGGAGTCTGGAACAAGGGACCGATATCGACATCAAAACCGATATCGGCATAACCGGTCGATACTACTTTTGCTCCACGGTCGTGACCATCCTGACCCATTTTTGCAATCATGATCCTGGGTTGCCTTCCTTCGTTTTTAGCAAACTCGCGGCAAAGATTACGAGCCAGGGCGTAGCTTTCTTCTCCGGCCGATTCGGACGAATAGATGCCGGATATCGAACGGATAAATGCCTTATATCTGCCGCTTACCTTTTCAATAGCATAGGATATTTCTCCTAAAGTGGCCCTAACTTTTGCCGCTTCGATCGACAGTTCAAGAAGATTGCCATTGTTATTTTTCGCAGCTTCTGTTATTCTTGCCAGAGCCTGATCTACAGCCGACTGGTCGCGGTTGGCTTTCACTTCGCTGAGACGCCTGATCTGTGCTTCACGAACAGCCGTATTATCCACTTCAAGGATATCGATTGGGTCTTCCTTATCAAGGCGGTATTTATTAACACCTACAATAATGTCCTTTTTGGCATCGATACGGGCCTGCTTACGTGCGGCGGCTTCCTCAATGCGCATTTTCGGGAGTCCGGTTTCAATAGCTTTTGCCATTCCGCCCAGCTTTTCAATTTCCTGGATTAATTCCCAGGCTTTAATTGCAATTTCATTTGTGAGGTATTCAACATAATATGAGCCTCCCCAGGGATCCACTGATCTCGTTATCCCGGTTTCTTCCTGCAGGTAAATCTGCGTATTTCTGGCGATGCGGGCTGAAAAATCAGTGGGCAATGCTATTGCCTCATCCAGTGCATTGGTATGAAGGCTCTGTGTGTGTCCAAGTGCAGCAGCCATGGCTTCTATACATGTACGGGCTACATTATTGAACGGATCCTGTTCCGTGAGACTCCATCCGGATGTTTGGGAATGGGTACGGAGAGCCAGTGATTTGGGATTTTTGGGATTGAACTGATTGACAATCTTCGCCCAGAGCATACGTGCAGCTCTCATTTTGGCTATTTCCATGAAATGATTCATCCCTATTGCCCAGAAAAATGAAAGCCTGGGTGCAAATGAATCGATATCAAGCCCTGCTTTCACCCCTGTTCTCAGATATTCCAAACCGTCGGCAAGGGTATAAGCCAGTTCTATATCGGCCGTAGCACCTGCTTCCTGCATATGGTATCCCGAAATACTGATTGAATTGAACCTGGGCATATGCTTTGAAGTGTAGGTAAAAATATCGGCGATGATCCGCATAGACATCTCAGGAGGATAGATATAAGTATTCCTTACCATAAACTCCTTCAGTATGTCATTCTGGATTGTGCCACTCAGTTCTTCGAGCCTGGCTCCCTGTTCAAGGGCAGCAACAATATAAAATGCCATGACCGGTAAAACCGCTCCATTCATCGTCATTGAAACCGACATCTTATTCAGCGGAATCTGATCAAAAAGGATCTTCATATCGGCAATTGTATCGATGGCTACTCCTGCTTTGCCGACATCCCCGACAACTCTCTCATGATCGGAATCGTATCCGCGGGGTGTTGCCAGATCAAATGCAACGGATAAACCCTTCTGACCGGCAGCCAGGTTGCGTCTGTAAAATGAATTGGATTCCTCTGCCGTGGAAAAACCTGCATATTGCCTGATCGTCCAGGGACGCATGACATACATGGTGGAATAGGGTCCCCTTAAAAATGGCGGAATACCTGCAGCATACGAAAGATGTTCCATATTTTCGAGATCAGCCACGGTGAAAACAGGTTTAACCGGAATATGTTCCGCAGTCAGCCATTCACTAACAGGCTGTTCCGAATGGGTATCAGGTTTCAGGTTTCTGAGAGATATATTTTTATAATCGGGCTTCATAATCTTCAATTATTTAATTTCAATCCCCAGCTTCTTATGGAATGACTTCAGGGTTTCAAGGACATTTGACCTTATATGAATAAATTCATTTATTCCTATTTCCTTCAGCTCGTCCATATTTGCAGGGGCTCCGGCAATAACCAGGATTGCCCTGTCTTTTATTAATTCGGCAGCTTGAGGTGCTATCTTCGCATATTCGTCATCGCTGCTGCAAAGAACAACAATGTCAGCCTTGGCTTTTACGGCGGCATCTGCTCCTTCGCTGACCGATTTAAATCCCAGGTTATCTAGCACTTCATAACCCGCACAGGCAAAGAAATTGGCTGAAAACTGGGATCGTGCAAGCCTCATCGCCAGGTTTCCATAGGTAAGCAAAAATACCTTTGGACGAGTACCATTATGACGCTCAACAGAAAGACGAAGTTTTTCGAATTCTGCTGCAGCTCTGATATGAGGAATAGGTTCGGTAATTTTGTATGAGTTAATTGCAGGCTGTGAAAAAGCAATATCCTCAGCAATACAGCCGTTAACGCTTTCATTCATATTGGGATACTGGTTAGTGCCGAGCAGTACATCACGCCTTTGAGCAACCATGTCGGAACGACTTTTCGCCGTTTTTGCTATTTCCCCGATGATATATCCTTCGGTAAATGCTTTGATAAATCCCCCTTTTTCATCGATCTTAAGGAACTGGTCCCATGCGTTTTTAAGCAATGAGTCGGTTAGCGATTCAATATAATATGAACCGGAAGCCGGATCAACAACTTTATCAAAATAAGATTCTTCTTTCAATATGATCTGAACATTGCGGGCAAGCCGTTCTGAGAAATCCGTTGGTTCATTGTATGAAGAATCGAAAGGTTGCACTAGTAATGAATCGCAACCGCCCAGTATGGCCGACATAGCCTCGGTTGTAAGACGCAGAAGGTTTACATTAGGATCGTACAGCGTTTTATTCCAATTTGTGGTTATGCAATGAATATAAACCGGTGTATGCTCTGACTGATCGAAAGCACTTATAAGGGCCGAAAATAACATTCTTGCAGCCCTGACTTTGGCCATTTCTATAAAATAATCCGACCCAACACTGAGATTCCACTGCAGGCTCCTTGCCACATCCGATACAGAAGTTCCCTGTTCTGTGAGCATCATCAGATAATCTGAAATCATCGATAATCCGAAAGCAAGTTCCTGAACAGCAGATGCTCCTGAATTGCCAAACAGGTTGCTGTTTATCGAAAGTGCCCGTAGGCCCGGTAATTCAGTTTTTACTGTAAGTATTAATTTCGTCGCTTCCGACAAATCATTCTGCTGTGAGGATATGAAACCCCCTGTTGCAGCAAGGTAACCCAGTGGATCAAATCCGATGGAACCTCTGAATAACCTACGGTCCATTCCCAGTTCATCGAGTGCCTTCAGTAAAAAGTCAAGCACCTGCAAAGCGTTATCTGAAACAATGAAATTAAGTTCTGTCTGCGTCAGATCAATATCTTCAATCAGCTTACGGAAATCGTGATAATTGAGATCACCTTTCGTCGTAAGGTCAATTCCCAACGAAGTTGTACCCCGGGTTTGGGCAAGAAGCATTTTTTCAAGGACAGCCTCAATATCAGAGACTTTGAAATCCTGTCTGATCTCCCATTTGTTGTTTTCTTTTTTGGCACTTCGAACAAAGGGGAAAGAACCCGGCTGTTGATCAAGGTATTTCAGATCGGCAAGGTCTTCCGATGTATAATAAGGTTTGATGTTAATATTATCATGAGTTTTGCGAATCAGCTTCTTCGCATAGTCGTCACCTTCGAGGTCTTCCCTGATCTTCGACTCCCATTCCGCTACTGATACCAGTGGAAACTCTGAAAATAGTTTTTCTCGGTCGTTCATTATCTGTGTTTAATTCATTATTTAAATCATTTTCGACGGATCGACCCACTTGTCGAATTGTTCGGGTGTTAACAAACCCAATTCAACAGCGGCCTGCTTAAGAGTTTTATTTTCCTTGTGCGCTTTTTTGGCAATTTTAGCCGCATTTTCATATCCGATGTGTGGATTAAGCGCCGTTACCAGCATTAAGGAATTCTGAAGGTGGCTTTCGATTACTTCATTATTCGGTGTGATGCCTTCGGCACATTTTTCACTGAACGATACACAGGCATCTCCGATCAATCGGGCCGACTGCAGAACATTCGCCGCTATGAGGGGTTTGAATACATTCAGCTCAAAATGGCCTGTCATTCCTCCTACCGATACGGCAACATCGTTTCCGACTACCTGGGCACAAACCATTGTAAGGGCTTCGGGTTGGGTAGGATTGACCTTGCCGGGCATAATGGATGATCCCGGCTCATTATCAGGTATAACAATTTCACCAATTCCGCACCTGGGGCCTGAACTGAGCATTCTAATATCGTTGGCAATTTTCATAAGCGCAACAGCACCACGTTTAAGAGCACCGCTCAGTTCGACCATGGCGTCATGTGCAGCCAGCGCTTCAATCTTATTTGGGGCCGTTATAAAAGGATAGCCTGTTAATTCAGCAATTTTCGCGGCTACAAGCACATCATAGCCTTTTGGTGCATTGAGACCTGTTCCTACGGCGGTTCCGCCAAGTGCAAGTTCTTTAACTGCCTCCAGGGCGTTCCTTATAGCTCTCATTGAATTATCGATCTGCTGCACATACCCTGAAAACTCCTGTCCGAGAGAAAGTGGTGTAGCATCCATCAGGTGAGTCCGACCGGTCTTGACAACTTTCATGAAACTTTTGGCTTTTTTATCCAATGCATCCCTGAGCTTTTTCATTCCGGGCAGCGTTGCATCTACAGTAAGTTTGTAAGCAGCTATGTGCATTGCCGTTGGAAAAGTGTCATTCGATGATTGCGATTTATTTACATCGTCGTTCGGATGCAGTACTTTCTTTTCGTCGGTCAGTTTCCCCCCGGCAAGCACATGGGCACGATAGGCAATAACTTCATTAACATTCATGTTAGATTGCGTGCCTGAACCTGTTTGCCAGATCACCAGTGGAAATTCATCAGGGAGTTTTCCTTCGAGGATTTCGTCACAAACTTTAGAAATGAGGTCTTTTTTGTCATTTGAAAGAACTCCAAGTTCTGCATTTACCAGTGCGGCTGCTTTCTTAAGGTAGGCAAATGCATAAATGATCTCTTTTGGCATGCTGGCTTCGGGACCAATCCGAAAGTTATTCCTTGATCGTTCTGTTTGTGCCCCCCAGTAATGATCGGCAGGAACTTTTACTTCGCCCATGGTGTCGTGTTCTGTACGATACTCCATATTATTTATTGTTTCAGATTGTTACTTACCTGCAAACTCCATCAGGTACGCTTTGATGAAGCTGTTGATATCACCATCCAGGACACTTTGCGTATCGGAAGTTTCAAAATCTGTCCGCAGATCTTTAACCAGCCTGTAAGGGTGGAGCACATAACTGCGGATCTGTGATCCCCACTCTATTTTCTTTTTCTGGCCTTCAATTTCAGCCTGCTTTTCCATGCGCTTTCTTAGCTCCATTTCATACAAATGCGAACGGAGAATCCTCATGGCGTTTTCCTTATTTTGAAGTTGTGAGCGGGTTTCTGTATTATCAACCGTTATTCCTGTCGGTAAATGCCTTACCCTTACACCGGTTTCTACCTTGTTAACATTCTGTCCGCCTGCACCGCTCGAACGGAAATAGTCGAATTCAAGATCAGCCGGATTGATAACAATTTCTATTTGGTCGTCAACGACAGGTGAAACAAACACCGATGCAAAGGAAGTATGTCTTTTATGATTGGCATCGAAAGGGGAGAGCCTCACGAGCCTGTGTACCCCATTTTCAGCTCTCAGGTACCCATAGGCATATTCGCCGTCGAATTCAAGGGTTACCGATTTAATCCCTGCATCATCGCCCTGCAGGTAACTTATTTCACGAACTGCATAGTTATTTCGTTCACCCCACCTAATATACATCCGCATCAGCATTTGTGCCCAGTCCTGGCTTTCAGTACCTCCCGCGCCGGAGTTGATCTTCAGAATAGCGCCCATTTTGTCTTCTTCATTCCTCAGCATATTACGGAATTCCAGATCCTCCACCATGGAAAGCACTCTTGTACACTGTTTTTCGGTTTCAGCTTCCGTGGCTTCACCTTCCTTATAAAAATCAAAAAGGACAGTCAGGTCGTCCAGTTCTTTTCTTAGATTCCGGTAGCCTGTTGTCCAGCTTTTAAGTGATGAAATTTCCTTTAGTTTTTTTTCGGCTTCTTTAGGATCGTTCCAAAAGCGCTGATCATGTGTCTTTTCTTCCTCTTCGTGAATCAGTGCCAGTTTGCGGTCAATGTCAAAGATACCTCCCCAGGGCGTTGGTGCGCTCTGTTAACTCTTTAATCTGATCAATAGTAACCATGGTCAGTTGTTTTAAAATGAGCGACAAATGTATGAAAAAATCATACTCTTTGCGCCTTATTCCTGAGCAGTACCCAAAAAATCCTCCATATCCTGCATTTCATATCCTTTCGATGATCCATAACGGGCAAGTTTAGCCCAAATCTCATAAGGCGTTCCTTTAAGGTTTTTGCGCTTTTTAGACAGCTCATGCGCGATCATTTTCCGGTATTCATTCCTGTCGAATTCTTCTATCACTTCATCGGCAATCTTTCTGTCGATCTTTTTCTGCTGCAGCATTAGCCTTATTTTTATGAAACCCCAGTGATCGAATCTTATCCTGTCTCTTAAAAATGCAGAAGCATAACGACGGTCATCTATAAATTTTTCCAACCTCAGCTTTTCAATAATTTGATGATGTTGTTCCGTACCTATATCCCATTTTTTTAAAAGATTCGTAATGTCGGCAGGGGCTTTCTCCTGTTTACTGCAAATATTCCGGAGTTTGTCAAGAGCCACAGATAGTTCCATTGTTGCTGGTTATTAAACCGGATTACTATTTTCTTGCCCGAATCATCCGGGGTTTTCCGTTCAGATCGTTTTTTACTTCAATGCCATAAAAACCGGTGCATTCAAGCAGCCTTACAGTTTCCCGCGGAAAATGTTCGTTGATTTCAAGGTATAAACATCCGCCATCCTTCAGGTATTTTCTGCCCAATAATGCAATTCTTTTATAAAATATGAGGGGGTCATGATCCGGGACAAAAAGGGCTCTCTCAGGTTCATAATCCAACACATTACTCTTCATCATTGCCTTTTCAAGATTTCGCACATATGGGGGATTGCTGACAATCACCCCGAATTTTTCGGGCAAAGCAGCAGCATCATCAAGCACATCACATTTAAATAAATTCACCTTTACCTTGTTGAGCAATGCATTATGGCTTGCAATTGCAAGCGCTCCGGATGAAATGTCGCATGCAGAAACCGCTGCAGCATGCATATTTACAGCCAGAGATAACGCAATGCAACCACTTCCTGTACCAATGTCGAGTATACTGACGCTTCGGTTTTTTTCGCTGTTAATGATCCACTGGACGAGTTCTTCGGTTTCCTGCCGGGGTATAAGAACCCGTCTGTCCACTTTTAAAGTAAGTCCATAAAACCAGGTATAACCGATAATATACTGTATCGGTTCCCAGTTTCTGAGTCTTTCAAGTATCTCATTGTATTTTTCAGCTGTTTCTGCCGAAATTGGTTCACCTGCCCTTAAAAAAGTATCAATTTTGGCGTAATTTAGCAGGTATTCAGTGGAAATGGAGAATAGCTGCATGATTTCCTGTGCAGAATAGAACTCTGCCAGCCCGGATCGAAACTGATCCCTTATATCGGAAAGGATGATTGTGGATTCCATTGGGTAAATTTAAACAAAAGAAAATGACGCAAGAGACCCTTCAGGAAACATATATGAAACGGTGTATCGATCTTGCCCGTTCAGGTTTAGGAAATACGGCACCAAATCCGCTTGTCGGTTCTGTAATCGTTTACAATAACAAAATTATTGGTGAAGGCTTTCATGAAGTTTTCGGAGGTCCGCACGCCGAAGTGAACGCGATAAATTCAGTGGAAGATAAATCACTTCTTAGAAATTCCGTTTTATATGTAAATCTGGAACCCTGCTCACATACCGGTAAAACACCCCCTTGTGCCGACACAATTATCAACCACGGCATTCCGGAAGTTGTGATTGGTACTACCGATCCTAATCCCCTTGTATCGGGGAATGGTATAAAGAAGCTTAAAAATGCAGGTGTATTTGTAACAGTAAAAGTGCTCGAAAAACAGTGCTTGGATTTGAACAAGCGGTTTATTACATATCATCTGTGTCAACGTCCTTATATAATATTAAAGTGGGCACAAACTTGTGACGGATTCATCGATGTTAACAGGGACGGCACTGAAAATCTACAGCCAACATGGATTTCAAATGATATTTCTCGCATGCTTGTGCATAAATGGCGAAGCGAGGAACAAGCAATATTAATCGGCACTCACACTGCAGCGATGGATAATCCCCGTCTCAATGTACGGGAATGGGAAGGCAGATCTCCGATTAGGATGATCATCGACCGCAATCTTACCTTAAAGCACAACCTGCATATATTCGACAATACGAGTCCTACCATAATTTTTAATGCTGTTAAAGAACATGAAGAAGGACAGACAAAATATGTCAGGCTTGATTTCAATGATCATTTCCTGAAGAATTTACTGGATTATTTATATGATACCGGAGTACAGTCTGTTTTTGTAGAAGGGGGACGTATGTTGCTTGAAAGCTTAATAAAGGAAAATTTATGGGACGAAGCACGGGTATTTGAAGGATTAAAAAAATTCGGTTCCGGAATTCCCGCACCTGTTATGCCTGACGAATGTAAACCTGAAAAATATTGTATAAGGGAAGATGTTTTGAAAATCTATAAAAATGGTGGTACCAATTTGCTGTCAGCAGTTAACATACTCGCCGATGGTAAAAAGCTAAAATAACCGTACATGATTGGTGATATATTAAAAAATTGTATATTAACGCTTTAATTGACCTGATCCAACTATGTTTCTCCGTATAAGAAATCTGATCACATTATTTCTTTTTATTTGCCTCCCTACGGCATTATTTTCACAGAATGCAAGGCAGTATCTCCGTACGGGTCTCACCTTTGTCGAAGCAGGTAATCATGCCGATGCCATAGATCAGTTCACCAGGGCACTGGAAATCGACCCTCAGTATGTTCAAGCGTATATAGAAAGATCACGATCATATGAAGCAACCGGAGAACTCCGGAAATCTGCAGACGATCTGAATAGGGCTCTTACCTTCGAACAGAAGGAACCGGGGTTATACTATAATGCAGCCCGGATACTTTTCATACTTGGCAACAACAGGGAGGCGCTTGAACTGGTCAATAAGTGTGTTTCACTGAACAGGAAATCTGACGTTGCACACCTGTTACAGGCAAGAATACAAATGGCCCTTGAAGATTATTCGGGTTCTCTTATGTCGATTAACAGGGCAATTGAACTTAAAGATAATGCTGACAATTTTTATTACAGAGGGCAATTATCGGAAATTATGAAAAATATTGCGCAGGCTGAAGCGGATTATAAAAAAGCCATAAGTAAAAATGAAAAATATACAGAAGCTTATCTTGCGCTGGCGGTTCTGAAATTAAGATTAAGCAAGCCTCAGGATGCCATAGAAAACTGTAATACCGTTCTTGCTTCTGATCCGCTGAACAGAAATGCGCTGCTTATAAGAAGCCGGGCCTTTGTTAACCTTACTCGTTATCCCGAGGCTATAGATGATATCTCGAAGATTCTTGCTTCAAATCCTGAAGACAGGGAATTATATTTTACAAGGGGAACATACTACCAGGATTTCACCCAACATCAGGCTGCAATTAATGATTTCTCGAAAGTGCTTCTGCTCGATCCTCAATTTTCAGAGGCAATTTTCCGAAGGGCTGCATCCTATGAACAGATCGGTGATTTTAAGTCAGCTATCAGAGATTATGAAAAGCTTACCGTATTATCCTCCAGTGATGAAACTGCGAAACGCCATCTCAGCCAAGCAAAAGAAAGGCTTTTTGAATTGAACCGGGAATCGGATGCACCTTTGCTTGAACTCATTGAACCGATCGTACATTATGATTCAACCTTCAAAATTCCCCGTACAAAACGTACTATCAAATTAAGGGGAAGAATTCATGATGCAAGCGATATTGCGTTGGTATCCG
>DATAEX010000411.1:0-5156 GCA_036257765.1 Bacteroidales bacterium | reverse complement strand
CATAAAAAACATGTATTTTCTTGGCATAGGAGGCATTGGCATGAGTGCACTTGCCAGGTATTTCATGTTGTCGGGTAAAAATGTCGCCGGATATGATCGTACCAGGACACCGCTCACCGGGCAACTTGAAGCAGAAGGAATACCCATTCATTATTCGGATAAAATCGACCTGATTTCACATGAATTCAGATCTCCATCGGACACTCTGATTGTTTTCACTCCTGCTGTTCCCTCGGATCATTCAGAGCTTAATTTTTTCAGGAATAATGGTTTTGCTCTCATGAAAAGATCACAGGTGCTGGGCCTGATTTCAAAAAAATATAAAACTGTTGCTGTAGCCGGAACACACGGGAAAACAACTGTATCCACAATGATTGCACATATCATGTGGTCAGGGTCGACGGGTTGTAACGCGTTTTTAGGTGGCATTTCCAAAAATTTCAACAGCAATCTTGCAGTAAATCCCTCGAGTAATTGGGTTGTAACAGAAGCCGATGAATACGACCGCTCTTTTCACCAGCTTTTTCCGTTCGCCGCCGTAATAACAGCCATGGATCCGGATCATCTCGATATTTATGGCGATGCTGAGTCAATGAATACAGCTTTCGGCATTTATGCAAGCCAGATTGACCGCGATGGTATCGCTCTGGTAAAATCGGGACTTCCTCTGAATTCTTCCGTTTTGCCGAATCGTACTTATACCTATTCACTTAACGGTAAAAGTGATTTCAGGGCGGGAAATGTCCGGCTTGAGGATGGAAGATATCATTTCGATCTTATTGGTCCCCGGTTACGCATAGATGATATTTCAATAGAACATCCGGGTCTTGTCAATGTGGAAAATGCAGTAGCAGCTTCTGCAATGACCCAATTGTTGGGTATTGAACCCGGTCATATTCGTAAATCACTTTTCAGTTTCAGCGGTATACAACGCCGTTTCGATTATAAGATCAAATCAGATCATTTAGTTTATATTGATGATTATGCCCATCATCCGGGTGAAATAGAAGCCACGCTCCGTTCGGTTCGTGAGTTATATCCGGGTAAAAAGATAACCGGAGTCTTTCAGCCTCATCTTTACAGTCGTACCCGTGATCTGGCTGACGGTTTTGCTGAAAGTCTGAGCATGCTCGACCAGCTGATACTTCTTGACATTTATCCTGCAAGAGAGTTGCCTATCGAGGGGGTGACATCCGAAATGATTTTAAACAGGGTAAAAATCAGCGATCGCAAAATATGCAGTAAGGAGGAACTTCCTGGCCTGCTTGACTCACTCGATATAGAAATTCTGGTTACTTTGGGTGCCGGTGATATTGATAAACTGGTGGAACCAATCACAAAGATCCTGTTAAAAAAGATAAAAGCATGAAAAAGGTTAAGAATATATTATTCATGCTGGTTGCCCTGATTTATATCATTGTAGTTTCAGGATTTATAAGCACTAAAGAAAAAACAAGGCGAATAGGAGAAATTAAAATCCGGATTACCGACAGCACTAAAAACCAGTTTATAAAAAAGGCCGATATTGAAAAGATACTTGAGGCAAATAAATTCAATCCTGTAGGTAATGGTATGTCGGAACTTAATCTTGAAAAGATTGAGAATGCTTTGAAAAACCGACAGATCGTTAGGGACGCGGAAATCTTCGTTACCGAACCCGGAATTGTTCGCGTCGAGATCAGCCAGAAAACACCCTTTGTGAGAATTTTTAACAGGTATGGGCAGGGTTATTATCTTGACCGGGAGGGCAATATTATTCCATTAAGCACAGGCTTCAGTCCTTTTGTTATTGTTGCAAGTGGTTATATCAGTGAACCTTTCCAGGTAACGCGTACCTTAAATATAATGGAAGTAAAACACGATTCCATCTCGCGTTCGCTGCATACCATTTATGATGTTTACAGGCTTGCAGACTTCATTACTCATGATGATTTTCTTAACTCACAATTTGAACAGATTTATGTTAACAATAAATATGAATTTGAACTAATCCCCAGGGTCGGATCACATGTAATTGAGCTTGGGAGAGTAGAAAATCTCGAGGAGAAATTCGAAAATCTGAAGATTCTTTATGAAAAGGGGCTTAACAACCTTGGATGGAATCAATATGATAAAATCAGCTTAAAATATAAAAACCAGGTAGTGTGTACTAAAATCCAGTAAAAATGAATCAGACCAGCAATATTTTAGCGGCCATTGATATCGGTACAACCAAAATTGTAACCATTGCAGGCCGGATGATCGATAATAAACTCGAAATTATCGGCATGTGCAAGACACCCTCGAAGGGTGTTAAAAGAGGTGTTGTACTGAATATCGAAGAAGCCGTCAGCGCTATCCGGTACACAGTGGATGAAGTGGAGAAGCAGATTGGATCCAGGATCAGGGAAGCATACGTAGGAATTGCCGGTCAACATATCAACAGTCTGCAAAACAGGGGTTACATACTACGTGATTCCTATGAGGAAGAAATAACAAAAGAGGATACCGAAAGATTGCTGACTGAGATGTATAAAATCTCTATTCAGCCCGGGGAAGAAATTATACATGTAATACCGCAAAGCTATGTAGTCGACAATGAAACGGGAGTTAAGAATCCGATTGGTATGTTCGGGAAACGCCTCGAAGGTAATTATCATATAGTAATCGGACAGACTTCGTCAGCACGTACTATCGAAAGATGTGTGAACCGTGTTGGTATCGCTGTAAAACAAATGATACTTGAACCATTGGCATCTTCAGCAGCTGTACTGACCGAGGATGAAATTGAAGCCGGGGTTGCCCTGGTTGATATAGGTGGCGGAACTACGGATATTGCTGTTTATTATGACGACATTATAAAGCACACTGCTGTTATTCCCTTTGGAGGAAATGTAATTACAAAGGACGTGATGGAAGGTTGTTCCATATTGAACAAACATGCTGAACTGTTGAAAATTCAGTATGGTTCTGCCCTCGGAGATCTGGCTGAAGAATCTAAAGTTGTCGCAGTTCCCGGAATCAGCGGTCGGGAACCAAAGGAGGTTTCAATTAAAAACCTGGCATACATCATCCAGAGCCGAATGGAAGAAATCATTGACCACATTGTATATCAGCTGGAAGGTTCTGATTGTTTGGAGAAACTCACTGCAGGACTTGTTATAACCGGGGGGGGATCGCAACTGAGACATCTGCCTCAGTTAATAAAATACAGGACCGGTCTCGATGTAAGAATGGGCACCCCTAATGTACAGGTAAGCAATGTTAATCTGAAGGAAGTGAACCATCCGATGTATTCAACAAGTGTTGGATTATTATATAAAGGATTTGAAAACCGCCCTGTTGAAGTCGCCCCTGTTCAGGAACAAAAGCAATCGAAAGCACAGGAGCCTGAAACCGTCATTGAGGAAGCACCCAAAAATACGGCGCAAAAACCAGCAAATAAAATAAGTAATGTCTTTGACAGATTTAAAACTACTATTGAAAATATTTTTGATGATGATACCGAGTAACAATGTGTAACTTATAATCCAAAGCCATGGACGAATTAATGAATTTCGAGTTGCCTGTGAATAATTCCTCTATTATAAAGGTTCTGGGCGTGGGCGGTGGTGGAAGTAATGCAGTAAACCACATGTTCAGGCAGGGTATTAAAGACGTTGACTTCATTGTATGTAATACGGATGCTCAAGCTCTGGCTAACAGCCCGGTTCCGGTTAAAATACAGTTAGGTGCTTCACTAACCGAAGGAAGGGGGGCCGGTAATAAGCCTGTTATAGGCCGCCAGGCCGCTATTGAAAGTCTTGACAACATATCGGAATTACTTTCGGCAAATACCCGTATGTTGTTTATAACTGCCGGAATGGGTGGTGGTACCGGTACAGGGGCCGCACCGGTAATTGCGCAGGCTGCAAAGGAACTCGGAATACTTACGGTAGCTATTGTTACCATACCTTTCCGGAACGAGGGACCCAGACGTATTAATCAGGCGCTCGAAGGCATTGCCGAGCTTGAGAAAAATGTGGATTCATTACTGGTAATCAATAATGAAAAAATCAGGCAGATACACGGGGACCTGAGGCTTTCTGAAGCATTTTCAAGAGCAGATGATGTCCTGACAGTTGCAGCAAAGGGTATAGCCGAGATAATTACAGTTCATGGCTTTATAAATGTGGATTTCGCCGATGTTCAGACAGTGATGACCAATAGTGGTGTATCCATACTTGGAACAGGAACTGCTTCGGGCGAAGGACGTGCAATTGAGGCAATTAAGGAAGCTCTCAACTCTCCCCTGCTCAATGATACAGACATCAAAGGTGCCAGAAATATTCTCCTTAATATCATTTCAGGAAGCGATGAAGTTACAATGGATGAAATCGGTCAGATTATAGATTATGTGAAGGATTGCTCAGGAATTAACACAGATTTGATATGGGGCAATGGCACAGAATCAACTCTTGGAGATAAAATCAGTGTTACCGTAATTGCTACAGGCTTTAATGCAGGCAGTATTCCTGAATTATACATACGCAAAAGGGAAATTGACAGGATCCCTCTGGCGGAAACGATTGTTGCACCGGATAACGAAGACAGCATTTTTGTACTTAAAGATGCACCGACACAGAAACCGGTAATTGGTATTCCGTCGCAACGGACTATTGAATTTGAAATGGCTGATGATGAAATGCTCAGAACCATAAGCAGGGTAAGGAAACCGGTTGATGTCCGCAAGGCTACTGAAAGGGTGAATTCCATCAAACGTACCCAGGACGAGCTCAGAGAACTTAAGCAGGGAAATCGTCCTTCTGACCGGGAAATAGAGGAGCTGGAAAATACGCCGGCATTCAAGAGGAAACAAATCCAGATCGATAATCAGAAGTACTCCGACGAAACCAAGATCTCGAAGTATACTCTATCGGACGATGATGAATCAATAAAACTGAGTAAGCAGAATCCGTATTTGCATGGAGCCGTTGATTAAACATAGACGGGTTGGAATGTCTGCCTGACTGAAAGACTGCACGACTGCACGACTGCAAGACTAACTAACTGGCTGACTGCACGACTGCAAGACTTCCTGACTGCCTGACTGCACGACTGCCTGACTGCACGACTTAAATACTGCATGACTAAATAACCTAAACATGTCACTATTCGATAAAATTTCCGAAGACCTC
>DATAEX010000495.1:0-4971 GCA_036257765.1 Bacteroidales bacterium | reverse complement strand
TTTACATGATACCTCACATTTTATCAAACACTGTGGCGTATAATTCGATAAAATCGCCATAATAATTTCAAGATGATGAGAAAGACCTTTAGCCTCAGCACGTGAATTAACGTATTCAGCCATTGTTTCAAGACATGTATTAATGAAATTGGCACCCATGGAATCTACTGTATTGAAAAGCACTTCAATCTGATAGTAATTTTCGAGTTTATCAGTAAGATTTCTGAGACCTATGCTTTCAATTCCACCGCCTCTCAATTTCATTGAAGCAGTAATTTTTTTTATAGAATCAATTAATTCTTCACGGATTTCATTGAAAAAAGCATTGAGCATTTCGCTGGTTCCATACCACATGAAATGGATGTGTCCTGGTTTTGTTAAACCGTGCGAGCTGGTAATAAACCCCCCATAATCCCACCAGAATTTTGCTGCTGATGAGGCGGCGGCAATTACCGAGCTCTCTTCAGTAACCATTGGAACCATAAATTCTTTTCCGTTGATCAGGAAATTAGGAGCAACACTGTATGGTAACCAGAAATCTGAAACCACGTTTTCTGTGAAGTTAAATTCCTGTTCAGCAGCCTTTTGACCCGACAGCGAGTTTGTAAACATCTCCTTAGCGAATTCCACAGGATGAGCAGCAAATTCAGATGCGATCCGGATCTTTTCTTCCCGGCTCAATTTAGAGAAGCCCTGTATTTTTGTGGTGAATGCCATCCGGATTTCATCTTACAGTAAGATAAGCATAAGCGAGTTTAAGTCCATCCACCTGATCGGAGCAATACTTTTGCAAAGATTCATAGCTGACGTTTGCATGCTGAAGAAAACCGGAAGCCTGGCCGTAGATTGCGGTAGCATTTACCTTACTTATCAGGTAATAGCCATCAAGAAAGTTCTTTATCCCGCCTGAAACAATAACTTCACGGCATCCTGGTGTCGGCTGACTGGAAAGTACTTCATTGACATAACCTATCATATCATATCCAACCTCTCCCACCCTTGTATAGGGTTCGTATAGAAACTGCCGTTCAGGACTTCCTCTGAGGAGTTCTGCCCTTGCAAAATTTGTTCCTCCGAAGGCGGCGAATTCAATAGCCGCGAGAGGAAGTTTGAATAGCTCCCGAAGGCTTGCCGGTCCCATCCCCTGTCCTACTTCCTTTACTATCACAGGGTATCTTGCCATACTAAGAAAGCGCCTGATTGTGTCGATAGGCGCATGGCAAAGACGGTCGCCTTCCGGCTGAAACCATTCCTGCAGCGGATTAATATGTATGATCAGCCCGTCAGCTCTGAGTCTGGAAATAAGATCGTGAATCAATGTAACTTTGTTGGCATGGACGAGCTGTTCAACCTGCACTATGCCAAGATTTGCATAGAACGGAAGGTCATCACCGATTAAATCGCGCATATTGAAATCGTCGAAATAAGTGTTATCATTCAGCAAAATCCGGCAGGATCCCAAACCCATACCCATTCCGAATTCATGACATGCTCTGGCCAGATTTGTGTTGATCTCCATGGCACCCTGAGTACCCCCTGTCATGCTTGATACCCATAAGGGCGCATGCAGTTGTTTGCCAAGAAATCTGAAATGAGGAAGATCGCCAACCGGATGAGCCTGCAAAAGAGGTTCATAATGAAACCGGACGTCATGTTCATCCTGACTAACTTGTGACTGCAAGGCAATCCTGATGTGATCAGATTTTCTTTGTTCCATTGTTTTATTACAGATTCTTCAGACCGAGGTGTTTTGATATCACTATCTTGAGTATCTCCGAAGTTCCTTCACCAATCTGAAGGATGCGTTGATCGCGATAAAAACGTTCAATAGGGTTATCTTTAAAAAGACCGTATGCACCGAAAATCTGAACAGCCTGATCAGCAATTTCTTTTGCTATTTCGGAACAATATAATTTTGAGATTGCAGCATCGTGTTCAAATGGCTGATTGCGGTCTTTCATTACACAAGCCTTATAAAGCGTATTTCTTGCGAGTTCGAGTTTCATATCCATTTCGGCTAGTTTAAAAGAAATTGCCTGGTTTTTGCCTATAGGTCTTCCAAACTGCTCCCTTTTTCGTGAATAGTGTAATGCCATTTCATAGGCACCCTGTGCAAGTCCCAAGCCCATTGCAGCAATAGCAAGCCGTCCGCTATCCAGTATCTTTAACATGATCCTGGCGCCCATTCCCCTCTTTCCAAGGATATTTTCTTCAGGAACGCGGCAATTTATGAATTGCAGTTTTCCAGTATCTGCAGCTCTCCATAACATTTTGTTCAGTATCCGCTCGCATTTGTATCCCGGTGTATCACGGGGAACCAATATCACCGATAGTTCCTTTACCCCGTCTCTTTCCCCGGTAACCACCTGCAGAGTAGATCCAAACGATAACTCGGAGGCTGAATTGGTGATAAAGAGTTTGGAACCATTAATGATCCAATATCCGTTTTCAAGAACAGCTGTAGTTTTTGTACCTCGGACATCCGAACCAGCAGTTTCTTCGGTAAGACCAAACGCCCAAAGCCGCTCACCCGTGCAAAATCCAGGCAAAAGTTCCTGTTTTTGTTTATCCGTACCAAACTGAAACACAGGGCCTATTCCAAGTGAATTGTGAGAAGCAACAGTTGCCGATTGGGAACTGTCAACGCGTGCAAGCTCCTCAACAGCTATTATATAGGATAATGTATCGAGATTTTTCCCACCGTATTGTTCCGGAATAGTTATTCCGAACAATCCAAATTTGCCCATTTTTTTTGTTATTTCGGCTGAAAAACAGTTCTTTTCGTCCAGTTCACCAGCGATGGGCTTAATTTCTGATTCAGCAAATATTCTGATCTGCTGTCTGTAATTTTCGTGCTTCTCTGTAAGTAAAGGATGCATTTATATATACTTAAACTTTTAATTAGAAATTAGTTGCTGCAGGTGAATAAGGGGTTCATTCTTTTTTACCCTGTCACCTGCTTTGATATTGATCTTTTTTATTACACCTCCTGATACTGCCATTATTGTATTTTCAAGTTTCATTGACTCAATTGTCAGCAGGTAATCACCCCGGCTTACCTGCTGACCTTCGGAAACCTTTATGTCGATTATTGTTCCGGGCTGAGGTGCAAACACAGTGTCGTCATGGAACTCATTTAATTCATCGTCGATATAATAATCTTTATTTTCCGGTAAATACCTTTCTATCGTTATTTCATGAAGACCATCTGAAATCCTAATGATACCTTCTCTTTCAGGAACTATAAACCATTTGTTAAGAGTACCATTCAACAAATATTCAAGCCTGAAATCATCCATGTAAACAGATGAAACCAGGAAATTGTCATCATTATTAAAAAACCATAGTGTATTACCCCTCTGTTCATATTCCAGTTCAGTAATTTTATTCCGGATTCGAAATCTGATCTGCCGTACATTTCTCCAGTATCCTGAATTCCAGGGATGATCTGATACAATGTTCCTATTTAGCACAATCAGAGCTGCAGCCATCGCCGATAATACCGGATCATCGGTTTCCCTTCTTTGCACCAGCCTGTCAGCAAATTTTCTGTAGTTATTGTCGAGCCATTTGGTTGATACTATATCGTGTACAAAATCGTTATCGGAAAGTATCAGTTCCAGCAGGGACAAATTATGATGTACTCCGGTAATAATACTTTTCGAAATCGCTTCTTTCATGCTCTTCAGAACATCCTCCCTTGAATTTCCATGTATCATGATCTTTGCAATCAGTGGATCAAAATCGGGAAGTATTTCCGCACCGGATTCAGCTGCTGTATCAATGCGCATATTGCTTTCCCGGGGAAATGACAGGAAATGAATTTTTCCCGGTGACGGTATCATATTGTTTTCAGGGTCTTCAGAATAAACCCTTACTTCTATCGCATGTCCTGTTCTTGCAATTTCATCCTGTTTGAATGAAAGCCTGTTTCTCTGTGCAATGCTGATTTGTTCCCTGATAATATCGATTCCTGTTACAAGTTCTGTTACACCATGTTCCACCTGAATGCGGGGATTTATCTCCAGAAAATAATACCTGTCATTTGTATCCAGCATAAATTCAATAGTTCCTGCAGATACTAAACCAATACGAGCTGCAAGTTTTAGCGCAGCATCAATAATAGATTGTCTTACTGGATCTTTCAGATTGTTTGCCGGAGATTCTTCAATTAATTTTTGGTGTCTTCGTTGTACAGAACATTCACGTTCAAATAGATGAACAATATTTCCATGCGAATCAGCCAAAACCTGAACTTCTATATGCCTTCCGTTTTCAATGCACTTTTCCAGAAATATCCTGTTATCGCCAAAGTAATTCAGGGCTTCGGCTGAAACCGTTTTAAGTATTTCTTTGAGTTCATGCTGCGATCGTGCTATCCGGATTCCTTTACCGCCTCCCCCGGCAACAGCTTTGGCAAATACAGGATATTGGATCTGCATATTACCGGTCAGTTCTTCGATAGTCCCTGTAATCTTTTGTGTCACCGGAATGCCGAGTGATTGTGCCAGTTCGTTTGCAATCTGTTTATTCCCGGAGTTTTTCAGGACTTCGGACGATGGACCGATAAAAATGATATTATTCTTTTCGCATGCCTCAGCTAACCGGAAGTTTTCAGAAAGAAAACCATAACCGGGGTGTATGGCATCGGCGCCGGATTGTTTGGCAATAGATATGATTCTTTCAATGTTAAGATAGGTATCGGATAATGATCCATCGCCCAGTGACCAGGACTGATTACATTGCCTGATCCAGGGTGACTGTTTATCCATTTCTGTGTATATGCCGATTGCTGAAAGACCTGACTCTCTGATTGTCCGGATTATTCTCAGAGCTATTTCACCCCGGTTTGCAATTAATATATTTCGGATAGTGATGGGCATGAAAATCAGGTTATTTCTTGATCCCACGTGGGTTTTCTCTTTTGCAAGAACGCATTGATACCTTCCTTTGCCTCATAACTTATTCTGG